>JBLNFH010000327.1:0-8982 GCA_050263475.1 Deltaproteobacteria bacterium | reverse complement strand
CTCCGGGCAAATCCTCCTCATCTCCGCGAAGGCCTGCTCGCCGGTCATGCGGGGCATCATCAGGTCGAGAAGGACGAGGTCGATCTCCTGGGACCGCCCCCGGAACCGCTCGAGCGCCTCGATGCCGTTTCGGGCCTCGATCACGCGGTATCCGGCCGACCGCAGCATGGCGCACATGATTTCCCTGACATCGTCCTCGTCGTCGGCGACCAGGATCGTCGCCGGGTCTCCGCGCCGCCGCGATTCCCGGGGTCTCCCCCCCTCCGGCTTCTCCGGCACCGCCGGAAACCCGACAAGGAAGGTCGTTCCGATGCCCGGTTCCGACCGCACGAGGATCTCCCCGTCGTGGCTTTCCACGATTCCCCGGACCGCGGCGAGCCCCATCCCCCTCCCGATGAATTTCGTGGAGAAGAACGGCTCGAAGATGCGGCCCAATATTTTCGCGTCCATCCCGATCCCCGTGTCGGTGACTTCCAGGATCGCGCACGGCCCCGCAAGCGATTTCCCCGAACGCACGACCCCCGCGGCCGTTCCCCAGGCTGCCGCGGCGGCCTCCTCGAGGCTGCCCGGGAGGCGATCCACCCCCCAGGTGCGGATGGCGAGCGACCCGCCGCGGGGCATCGCTTCCCCGGCGTTGAGGCACAGGCTCATCACGAGCTGCTTCAGCTGGGCGATGTCGGCCAGGACGGGAGGGAGGGCATCGGCGAGATCCATGCGGATCTCCACCGAGGCCGGGAGGGCCGCCTTCAGGATGGGGACGTTCTCCAGGACCGGCTGGTTCAGGGAGACGTTCCGGGGGCTGTACGTTCCCTGCCGGGCATATGCGAGAAGCTGGCGGGTCAACTCCACGGCGCGCTCCCCGTTTCGCTCGATCATGGCGAGGTATTGAGGCGCTTCCCCGTTTCCCGGGAGCAGCGGGGAGAGCATCTCCACGGCCCCCGTGATGCCGGCCAGCAGGTTGTTGAATTCATGCGCCACGCCGCCCGCCAGCATGCCGACGATCTCCAGCTGCTGGCCCTCGAACAGGTGGGCCTCCATCTTCTTCCGCTCGGTGAGGTCGCGCGTGACCCGCACGACCTGGCGGATCTCCCCATGCTCGTCGCGCACGGCCGAGGAGACGGCCTCCACTTCCATGAAACCGCCATCCTTCCGGCGAACCCGGTACTGGAGGGTGACCGCCGCGAGTTCCGCCCGCTCCAGCCGCCGGTTTCCCTCGAGGAACCTCTCCCGGTCGTCCGGGTGGAGGAAGATTTCGGCGGAGAGCCCCGTCATTTCCTCGGGGCGATAGCCCAGCATCCGCCGGGCGGCGGGGCTTGCGTACAGGATCTTGCCCGCAGGGTCGTGCAGGGAGATGAAATCGAGGGCATGGTCCGCAAGGAACCGGTAGCGCGCCTCCGAATCCCGCAGCTGTTCCTCCATCCTGCGGCGTTCGAGCGCCGCCGATAGGATGGGCGACACGATATCCACGGCCACGCGCACCTCCCCGTCGGTCCACTTCCGGGGGCCACCGTACATGTGGAGGAACAGCACCCCCAGCACGCGGGTGGCCAGCTTCAAGGGGACCAAGAGCGCGGAACGGACGGGGTGGGGGCCGTGCAGGATGCGGATCGGGTCGTCCGGGGAGAGGCTGTCGAAATCATCGATCGCGAGGACGGATTCCGGACGAAGCCGGTCGATCACCCTGCCGAGGGGATCCTTCGAACGGAAGGCGGGCTCGAAGTCCGGCCACTCTCCGGGAAGGGAGCTGCGCCAGATCTCCGCCCCCCCGCCATCCTCTCGGCAGGAAAGGATGTAGCACCCCTCCGCGCCGCACATGGCCTGGATCTCCCGGCACACCTCGCCCAGAAGCTCGTCCAGCCCGAGCCCGAGCGCGCAGATCCGGGCGACCCGGGGAACCGCAAGAAGCGGGACGGCGCCCGGCGACGGACCGTTCGACCCCTGACTTTTCACCGGAAACGGAATGGCGTCTCCCATGTACCCGCCCCCCTGGATCCTGCCGAAAACGTTTTTCCCTTATAGAAGGGTTCCGGAAGGTTGTCAATAAAGCGCTTCGGCCGTTTTTGGCATCTAAAACTGCTGATATTCCCGAAGCCTGCGGAGGAAGCGGGGAGGACGGCTAACATGCTGAAAGGACTTCTGAAAACTTCCGGCAGCGTCATGGACATGCTGCTCCGCCTCACGCTGGCGGCCGTGTTCTTCCCCCACGGCGCACAGAAGGTCCTGGGCTGGTTCGGCGGTTACGGGCTCGCCGGCACGTATGCGTTCTTTACCCAGAAGGCGGGGATACCGGGAGTCTTCGCCGCCCTCGCCATCATCGCGGAGTTCCTCGGCCCGATCGGGCTCTTCTCCGGGTTTCTCACGCGCGTCGCAGCCTTCGGGATCTTCTGCAACATGGCGGTCGCGATCTGGCTGGTCCATGCCAAGGTGGGATTCTTCATGAACTGGTACGGCACGATGCCCGCGGGCAAGGAAGGGTTCGAGTACCACATCCTCGCGATCGCGCTCTGCATTGCGGTAATGGTGCGCGGAGGCGGGGCGCTCTCCGTGGACCGGATGCTCGCCGGGAGGCGGCGACGGGACCGGTCCCTCCCGCCGTGATCCGGAGGCGAACCTCCCAGCTTTCCTCTTGCCGGTATGCAGGATTCCCGATTAAATAATAAGGCGATGGTTCCTGGCCCGGCTCCTCACCTGATCGAGACCTTCCTTTCCGGCATCCCGGCGTTCCTGTTCTCCCTGAGGCGAACCGACCTTTCCCTTCTCTGGATCTCCGGCGCAGCCGCCTGCATGACGGGGTTCGACCCCAGGGACCTCACCGCCCGGCCCGGCCTGTTCGCGGACCGCTTTTCCCCCGTCGACCGGGAGCGCATCCTGCGCATCTGCGCGGTCGCGGCGGCCGACCACACCGCCCCCGAGGATTTCCGGTTCCGATGCGCCGACGGGAAAACCCGGTGGGTACGGATCGTTTTTATCCCCTCCGCGGGCTTTCCGGGGGACCCGCTCTCGATCGCCGGGATGGCGTGGTCTATCGAAGAGGCGAGAACCTTTCGCAGGGAAACCCACCTGGGGCGTGAAGCGCTGCTGGCCGCGGGCGCCCCGATCTTTCTCACCGACCTCTCCGGGAAGATCCGCCTGTGGAACGCGGCCGCCGAGCGGTTTTTCGGATGGGGCCCCGACCGGATGGTGGGGAGCGCCATCCATTCCCTTTTCCCCATCCCGCCGGAGGCCGTGGAGGGACTGATCCGCCGCGTGAGGGAGGAGGGCGCGGTCTCCCGGGAGGACCGGCTGGCATGCATGGCCGGGGAGCCGATCCATTGCCGCCTGACCATCTCCCTCCTCAGGGACGAGGAGGGGGCGCCGGAAGGGACGGTCGTCTCCGTCGGCGGCATGGCCGAGCTCCGCGGCCTCGAATCCCGGCTCCAGGAAGCGGTCACCCGTCTCCGGATCATCGAGAAAGTCAACCGGATCATCGCCTCGGATTGGGATTTCCGGAAGGTTCAAAGCCGCATCTTCACGGAACTGGAAAAGCTGGTCCGGTTCGACCGGATCTCCGTCGCCCTCCTCGGCGAGGAGAAGGACGCCGCGGTCATCCAGGTGTACGCCAAGGGTCCGACGGAGCTCGGCAGCGGCAGCCGGGTGCCCCTCGACCGCTCCTCGCCGGGATGGGTGCTGTCCCGCCGGATCGCGCGGATCGACGACGACATGGCCGCTTCCGGGGAGGAATTCGCGGAAAACGGGGTCCTCCTCCGGGAAGGGATGCGGTCCCGGCTCATGATCCCCCTGTTCGCGGGCGAGCAGATCGTGGGGACGCTCAACTTCAACAGCCGTGTGGTCGGAGCGTATTCCCTGGCCACCATCGAGGACCTGGGCAGCATCCCCGACCAGCTGGCGCTGGCGATCCAGAAGCATCGGGCGTACGTGCGCCTGAAACGATCGGAGCAGCGGTACCGGCTCCTTTTCGAGCAGGGGCCTCCCGCCGCCATCGCCGGTTCGGACGGGCGGTTTGTCGACGTCAACGACGGATGCCTGCGGCTCACGGGAGATTCCCGGGAGGACTTCCTGCGCCTCCGGAACACCGACCTGCACGAGGACCCGGAGATGGCGACCCCGTCGTCCGCCGTCCTGTCGAGCGGGCGCGTCTTCGAAAAGGAGGCGCTCATCCGCCGCAAGGACGGCTCGCGCTTTTTCGGCCACATCACCATCTTCCCGGTCTCGAAAGACCTCGTGCTGGGGCAGATCACCGACGTCACCGAGCGGAAAGATCTGGAGGGGCGCCTCCGGCAGGCCCAGAAGATGGAGGCAGTCGGCAACCTGGCGGGAGGGATCGCGCACGATTTCAACAACATCATCCAGACGATCATGGGATACACCTCCCTCCTGAAAACCCTCCTCGAGGGACAGCCGAAGTCGGCGGCCCAGGTCGATGCCATCGAGCAGGCAAGCCTCCGCGCGGCGGAGCTGACCCGGCAGCTCCTGGGATTCGCCCGCCAGGGCAAATTCGAGGTGAAGCCGACGGACCTGGGCGCGGTGGTCGATAAGGTCGTCTCCATGATCCGGCCCACCTTCGACCGCTCGATCGACATCCGCACGAAGCTCTCTCCCGGACTGTTTTCCGTGTCGGGGGACGCGGGCCAGATGGAGCACACTCTCCTCAACCTGTGCATCAATGCGCGCGACGCCATGCCCGGGGGAGGAACGCTGCGGATCGAAACGTGCAACGAAACATTGAATCGACCGGAGGCGTTCGGCCCCGTCAACGCTCCGCCCGGCCGGTACGTCTCCCTGTCCGTCGCCGATAACGGCACGGGGATTTCTCCGGAGAACCTGCCTCGCATCTTCGAGCCTTTCTTCACGACGAAAGAGCCGGGGAAGGGGAGCGGGATGGGCCTTGCCATGGTATATGGCATCGTGAAGAACCACGGAGGGTGGATCGATGTCCACAGCGCCGTGGGCGAAGGGACCACGTTCCGGATCCTGCTTCCCGCATCGGCAGAGAAGCCGGAGGCGCCGGCGCCACCCCCGCTCCCGGAGTCTCTCATGGGGGGAACCGAGACCCTCCTGTTCGTGGACGACGAGGAATCGCTCCGCGAGCTGGCCGTGGAGACCCTGGGCAGCCTGGGGTACACCGTCATCACCGCCCGTAACGGGGTCGACGCTGTCGCCCGCTACTCGGAACGGCGCGGGGAGATCGCGCTGGTGATTCTCGACCTGATCATGCCGGAGATGGGGGGGGTCGAGGCCTTCCGCCGGATACGGGAAATCGATCCCGACGCCCGGATCCTGTTCTCCTCCGGCTTCGCGGCATCCGGCCAGCCGGAGGCGCTCCCCGCCGAGGGGGCCGCCGGGTTCATCCAGAAGCCTTACCGGCTCTCGGCCCTCGCCGCCGCCATCCGGCAGGCGATCGGCGCCCGGTCCTGAAACCGGGGCGCCGGCGTCAATCCTTCCAGTGCGCCCGCTCGAACCGCCGGATCTTCCCGACCCTCCGACGGTGACGGCCGCCGTCGAACGGCGCCGACAACCATGCCGCGACGATTCTCCGAGCGAGCGCGACGGAGATCTCGTTGGCCCCCAGAACCAGGACGTTGGCATCGTTGTGGCGCCTGGAGAGCTCCGCTTCCCCGACGGTGGAGACCAGGGCGGCCCGGACGCCGATCGATTTGTTCGCGCAGATGGCCATCCCGATCCCGGATTTGCAGATGAGGATCGCCCGGTCGGCCTCCCCCCGGCGTATCGCCGCGGCGGCCGCGAAGCCGTAATCGGGGTAATCGACGGGCTCCCCCGAATCCGTCCCCAGGTCCCGGGGCGCGACTCCTTTCCCCGAAAGGTAGCGGAGAAGATCCGCCTTCATGGCCACTCCCCCGTGGTCCGAGGCAAGGACGATCCGTGGCGCCTTCCCGCGGGCGGTCATCCTTCCATCCTTTCCCGCGCCAGCGCGTAGTGCGCCGCGCCGAGCAGCGCCGCCCGGTCGTCCAGGATGACCGTCACGCGCACCTCCGAGAGGAACCCGCGGAATCTCCCCTTCGACCGGAACGCATCCAGGAAGTCCTCCCCCGTCAGGAACGGGAGGATGGCGGGCGCGATCCCTCCTCCCAGGACGACGCCTCCCGTGGAGAAAAACATGAGCGCGAAGTTGCCCGCGACCGCCCCGTACGAAGAGGCGAAGAACCGCAGCGCCTCCCGGCAGGCGTCCGAACGCCCGGCGATGCCTTCCGATACGATCACCCGCGGGGGGTCCTCCCGTGACAGGAGCGCATCGATCCCCGGACTTTCGGGAATCCGCTCCACCTCCCGCAGGAAGGTGTACACCGAATACAGCCCCGGGCCCGAGACCACCCGCTCCGCGCTCACACGGCCGTGTCGGGCCTTAAGATACGCGGCAAACCTTTCCTCGCGTTCGTTGCGCGGGGCGAAATCGACGTGCCCCCCCTCGGAGGCGAACGGCAGGTACCCCCGGCTCGACGGGACGAGGAACCCCACGCCCAGCCCGGTGCCGGCCGCGGCGACCGCCACGGTCCCTTCCGGGTCCGCCTTCCCTTCCTGCAGGACGGCGAAGCGATCGGGCGCAAGGAAAGGGACCGAGAACGCCGTGGCCTGAAGGTCGTTGATGAGGAATCCCCGCCGCGCGCCGCAGGCGCGCCGGATCGATTCCTCCTCCACGCTCCAGGACAGGTTGGTCAGCCGGCTTTGCCCCGCCCGGATCGGTCCGGCCACGCCGACGCAGGCCAGTTCCACGTCCCGCCGCCCCCCGAGGAACTCCTTGAGGATGGAATCGAACGAAGAATACTCCTGGCTCGGGTAGGTTCCCACCTCGCCGCGCACGAGCCGGCCGTCCTCCGGGCGGAAAAGGGTCAGGTTGGTCTTGGTCCCCCCCACGTCGCCGGCAAGGATCATCTCTTCCCCCCGCTGCCTTTCCGCATCGCGAGGGACGCCGCCGGCTCGTCGGCCAGGAACGTGACCTTTCCCCGGGCCGGGGAAACGCGCGAGGCGGGAAAGGAGGGATCCCCGGTAAGGACCCCGGCCAGCGCGTGCGCCTTCTCCCGCCCGCTCACCAGGAAGATCACCTGCGCGGCGGCGCAGAGGACGGGGAGCGTCAAGGTCACCCGGGGAACCGGCGGCTCCCCTCCCGCGACCGCCGCGACCCAGGCCACGTCCCGCCCGGGGAGACCGGGAGCCCCGGGAAACAGGGAGGCGGTGTGCCCATCCTTCCCGATCCCCAGGAGAACCGCGTCGAACCTGGGGAACCCCCCGGCAGGATCGGGAAACATGACGCGCAGCGCCTCCTCGTACCGGCGGGCACCGTCTTCCGGACGGGGCAGGGAGGTGTCCACCGGATGGAAGTTCCGTTCCGGGACGGGAGCGCGGCCAAGGAGCGTCTCGGCGAGCATCCTGCGATTGCTCCGCGGATCCTCCGGGGGGACCCACCGTTCGTCCACCGGGTAGAAATGGACGCTCTCCCACGGGAAGCGGGTCCGGTACGGCTCGGTGGAAAGGAGCTCGTAGGCGCGCCGCGGCGTCTCGCCGCCGGAGAGGGCCACGTGGATCGCGGGGGACGCCTTCCCCCCCCGGGCGAGCATCGCCGCACGCTCGCGGACGATCCCCCAGAGCCTCCCGGCCGCCGCCCGCGCCAGCTCCTCCGCGGAGGGCACGACGAACAGCCGTTCGGGGAACGGGTTCTCCCCTTCCCTTCCGCTCACGGACGCCGCCATCGGTCTCTCCCTCCCTTCATGAGCCGGTCGGCCGCAGGCGGCCCCCAGCTTCCCGCGCGGTAAGGATACAGGTCCCGGGAGGGATCCTCCTCCCACCGCCGAAGGAACGGGTCGAGAAGCGCCCAGGACGTTTCGACGTCCTCCTCGCGCGGAAAGAGCGTTGGGTCCCCGTGCATGACGTCCAGCAGGAGCCTGCCGTAGGCCGGGGTGCTCCGGGCGCCGAACGCTTCCCGGTACGTGAAATGGAAATCGACCGGCCGCACGCACACCACGGGCCCCGGGTCCTTGGCCCCGATCTGCAGGAAGATCCCCTCCTCCGGCTGGATATTGATGACCAGCAGGTTCGATTCCATCTGGCCGCACGCCGTGTCCTTGAACAGCAGGGAGGGGGCGGGGCGGAACTGGATGGCGATCTCGGAGACCTTCCGGCCCATCCGCTTACCCGTGCGAAGGTAGAAGGGGACGCCCGCCCAGCGCCAGTTGTCCACCGCGAGGCGCAGCGCCGCGTACGTCTCCGTGAAGGATTCCGGGGAAACGTTTTTCTCGGCGCGGTACGCGGGCACCTTTTTCCCGCCGATCTCCCCCTCGGCGTACTGCCCCCGGACGCAAACCTCCCCCGCGTCCTCCGGGGAGACCCGCACGATCGACTTCAGCAGCTTGAGCTTCTCCCCCCGCACGTCGTCGCCGTCCAGCGAATTCGGCGGCTCCATCGCGACGAGCGCCAGGAGCTGGAGGAGGTGGTTCTGGATCATGTCCCGCACCGCCCCCGCGCTCTCGTAGAAGTCGCCCCTCCCCTCCACGCCGATCGACTCGGCCACGGTGATCTGGACGTGGTCGATGTAGTTCCGGTTCCAGATCGGCTCGAAGATCCCGTTGCCGAAGCGGAAGACGAAGGCGTTCTGGACCGTCTCCTTCCCCAGGAAGTGGTCGATCCGGTAGACCTGCTCGTCCCGGAACACCGACCGGATCTGCCGGTTGAGGTCGCGGGCGCTCGAAAGGTCCCGCCCGAACGGTTTTTCCAGGATCATGCGGCGGAACCCGGGAAGGTCCGGGGAGGGGCCCGCAAGCCCCGCGCTCCCGATTTTTTCGACCAGCGAGGCGTAATGTTTCGGGGCGACGGCGGCGTAGAAGACGATATTGCCGGGGATCCCCCGGCAGGCGCACAGGGAGCGGATGCGTTCGTTCAGGCCCGGGTAGCTCGCCGGGTCTTCGAGGTCCGCCGATTGGTAGAAAAGCCCGGCGGTGAAATCGCCCCACCGCCCGGGATGGAACGATTCCT
>JBLNFH010000326.1:0-4636 GCA_050263475.1 Deltaproteobacteria bacterium | reverse complement strand
AAGACGACGCTCGTCGACCTGCTTCCCCGGTTCTACGACCCCCAGAACGGCGCGATCCGGATCGACGGGATGGACCTGCGGGACGTGTCGCTGTCGTCGCTGCGCGCGCAGATCGGGGTCGTGAGCCAGCACACGATCCTTTTCAACGACACGGTCCGGGCGAACATCGCCTACGGGATGCCGGATGCCCCCCTGCAGAAGATCGAGGCGGCCGCGCGGCAGGCGAACGCGCACGGTTTCATTTCGAAGCTCAAGGACGGGTACGATACCGTGGTGGGCGAGCAGGGCTTCAAGCTCTCCGGCGGGGAGCGGCAGCGGCTGGCGATCGCCCGCGCGCTGCTGAAGGACGCCCCGATCCTCATCCTGGACGAGGCGACCTCCGCCCTCGACACCGAGTCCGAGAGCGTCGTCCAGGAGGCGCTGGATGCGCTCATGCGGGGGCGCACCACGTTCGTCATCGCCCACCGGCTCTCCACGGTCAGGAACGCGCACACGATCCTCGTGGTGGAGGAGGGCAGGATCGTGGAGAGGGGAAGCCACGAGGAGTTGCTCTCGGGGGACACCCGGTACCGCTCGTTCTACCTGAAGCAGTTCGAGGAGCGGAAGTCCGGCGCCGCGACCCGCGCCGGGCGGGACTGAACGTTCCATGAAGGCGTTCCTTCCCGGTTCCGGGGTGCACCTCCTGTACAACCTGGCCTTGGGGGTCGCACTGCTGCTGGCCGCCCCCGCATGGGGGCCGTGGGTCCTGGCGTCCCGAAAGCGGAGAAAGAACTTTTTCGACCGGCTCGGGATGCGGATGGACCGCGTGCCGCCCCCTTCCGGGAAGGAGAGGATCTGGATCCACGCGGTCTCGGTCGGGGAGACCCTGTCCGCCGCGCCGCTGGTCCGCCTTCTCCGAAGGCGCCTGCCCGATGCGGAGATCCTGTTATCCACGGTGACGCTCACCGGGCAGGAAACGGCCGGAAAGGTCCTGGGCGGGGAGACGGACGCCCGCTTCTATTTCCCGTTCGACCTTCCCTCGATCTCCCGGAGGTTCATCGACCGGGTCCGTCCCGACGTCGTCGTGATCATGGAGACCGAGATCTGGCCGAACTTCCTCGCCGAATGCGCCGGGCGGAAGATCCCCGCGGTGCTTCTCAACGGAAGGGTCTCGGAGCGCTCCCTCGGCAGGTACGGGAGGATGCGGTTCCTGTTTTCGCAGGTGCTGTGCTGTTTCACCTCGATCGCGGCGCAGACGGAAGAGGACGCCAGGCGGTTCCTTTCCATCGGGGCCTGCCCCGGGTCGGTGGCGGTGACCGGCAACATGAAGTTCGACGTGGCCCTCCCCGCGCAGGACCTGTCTCCCCTGCACTCCCTTCTCATGAAGGACAAGGAGCGCGGCGCGGTCTGGTTCGTCGCGGGATCGACCCACGAGGGGGAAGAGGAGGCGGTGCTGCGCGCCTTCGCGAAGGCGCGGGCAGAAAACGGGTCGGTGAAGCTGCTGCTGGCGCCGCGGCATCCCGAGCGGTTTGCGGTGGTCGGGGAGCTGTGCGTCCGCGAGGGATGGGAGACGATCCGGAAAACCGGCGCGGACCCGGAGAGCGGCGCCGCGCTTCCCCCGGTGGTCCTGCTCGACACGGTGGGAGAGCTGTTGTCGGCCTATGCGGCCGCCGACATCGCGTTCGTCGGCGGCAGCCTCGTTCCGAAAGGGGGGCATAACATCCTGGAGCCGGCCCTCTTCGGCGTGCCCACGCTGGTCGGCCCCCACATGGAAAATTTCCGGGAGATCTCCGAGATCTTCCGGGACGCGCAGGCCATCCTCCAGGTGAAGGACGGCGCCGGGCTCGCCTCGCTGGCCGAAAGATGGGCAAGGGATCCTTCCGCCGTCGCGGGGACCGGGCGGCGGGCGAGGGAGCTTCTGGCCGCCTTCCGGGGCGCCACGGGACGAAACGCCGGGATCGTGGAGCGCGAGCTTTCGCGGCGGCGGAGGGAGCGGGGGTGATCGGACCGTTCGCGGAGGCCCGGAGATGGCTGTACCGCCGGGGATTCCTGCACGCGGAAGCCCTGCCGCGTCCCGTGATCAGCGTCGGGAACCTGGCGGTCGGCGGCGCGGGGAAGACCCCTCACGTCCAGTTTCTCGCTTCCTGGCTTGCGGGTCTCGGAGCCCGGCCTGCCGTCCTCTCCCGCGGATACGGGAGGAAAAGCCGCGGCGTCGTGTGGGTGTCGCACGGCGAAGGGCCGCTGGTGCCTGCGGACGTCGGCGGCGACGAGCCGGTCCTTCTGGCATCCCTTCTCCCGGGAGTCCCCGTGCTCGCGGGGGAGGTGCGTGCGGATGCGGGCAGGGAATGCCTGAAACGCCGTGAAGTGGACGTTTTCCTGCTGGACGACGGATTCCAGCACCTCCGGCTTTCACGCGATGCGGATCTTCTGCTCGTCGATGCCGGGCGGGGCCTGGGGAATCGCCGCACCCTCCCGCTTGGCCCCTTGAGGGAGCCGGCGGGCAGCGCCCGCTTCGCCGACGCTCTGATCGTCACCAAGTGCGCCGACCTGGCGAAGGGCAGGGAGACGGCTGCCGCCATCCCCTTTCCACCGGGCCGGCCCCGGGCATTCTCGAGCCTGTCGCCGCGCTCCCTGGTGGACCGTGAAGGCAGGGAATCGCCCCTCCCCGCGGGAAACGTGGAGGTGGCTGCCTTTTGCGGGCTGGCCCGCAACGGGCAGTTTTCCGAAACGCTTGCCGAGGCCGGATTCGCCGTCCGGAAATTCCTGGCGTACGGCGACCACCACCGGTACCGCCCGAAGGACTTCGAGGAGATCGCGGCGGCGGCGAAGGGTCTGCCCGTGCTGACCACGGAAAAGGACCTCGTGCGGCTTCCCGCGGCGCTCCCTTTCGACGTCAAGGCGCTGCGGGTGGGCGTTGCGTTCATCGACGGGTGGCAGGAGCTGTCCCGCTTCCTCCTGGAACGGGTGCGATGGGCCGGGACGCGATGAAGGAAAAGCTGCTTCGGCTGGCGCTCAAGGTGTTCGAGGCGATTCCGCTCGGCGCGCGCGCGGCTCTCTTCGAGGCCGTCATGCTGGCGGTCTGGGCGCTCGACGGGAAGCACCGGCGGATCGGGCGGATCAACTTGCGGATCGCCTTCCCGGACATGCCGGAGCGTGAAATGTCGCGGATCGTCCGGCTCTGCTACGCCCGCATGGGGACCGCGGCCGCCGAGTTCGTCCACATCCCGAAGATGGACGCCCGTTACCTCGCGGAGCATTTCCGGATCGAGGGGGCCGAGCACATCGAAAGAGCGATCCGGGAGCGCGGGATCGCACCCATGGGGATGACCGGGCATTTCGGCAACTGGGAGCTCCTCTCCTACGTGTACGGCGCGGTCATCGCGCCCGTCGCGTTCATCGTCCGGCCGCTGAAGAACGAAATCCTGGACCGGATCGTGACCGAGCGGAGGGAATGGTCCGGGAACCGGGTGATCCGCAAGGAAGACTCCGCAAAGCTCGTGATGCGCGAACTGCGCGCGAAGACGATGGTGGGGATCCTGGTCGACCAGAACGTGGACGTGCACAAGGGGGTGCTCGTCGATTTCTTCACCCGGAAGGCGTACACCACCTTCGGCGTCGCCCGGCTGGCCCTTGCATTGCGGACGACCATCCACACGGCCTTCATCTTCCGGGACCCCCGGCGGAAGTTCCACCATACCCTCCGGTTCGGTCCCCCGATACCGATGGACCCGGATGCGCCGCGGGAGGAGGAAGTCGTGCGCCTGACCCGAAGGTGCAACGAAGAGCTGGAGAAGGCGATCCGGGAGGATCCCACGCAATGGCTCTGGTTCCACCGCCGGTGGAAGACGAGGCCGCCGGGAGAGCCCGACATTTACGCGGAGGCGCGGTGAAGGGGATCGTTTTCCTGGACCGGGACGGCACGCTGATCGAGGAATCGGGGTATCTTTCCGATCCGGCCCTTATGCGGGAGATCCCTCATGCGGCGGAGGCCTTGCGCCGTCTGTCGCGGGAGGGCTTCGCGCTGGCGGTGGTGTCCAACCAGGCGGGGGTTGCGAAGGGGAAGTTCCGGGAGGACCAGATGGAGGCGGTCCACCGGGCGTTCGTCGAATATTTCCGCAAGAGGGGCGTCGAGTTCGCCGCGGTGGAATACTGCCCCCATCATCCGGAGGGGGTGGTGGAACGGTATCGAAGGGTGTGCGGTTGCAGGAAACCTGCCGCCGGGATGGCCGAGAAAATCCTTCAAAGGCTTGGGATTCCGTCCGCGTACAGAATTTGGATGGTAGGTGATAAAATGTCGGATATATTGATGGGAAAGCGGTTGCGGGCGGAAACGATCCTCGTCGCGACCGGGTACGGCGAGCAGGAGCGGGAGGCTGGCGAGCGTCGGGGAGAGCGTCCCGACAGGTATCTTCCCAGCATACGGGAGGCGGCGGAGTGGATCTTGTCCAGGGGGGAATCCGGATGAGCCGGAGATGCGCCCGGAGTGCGTTTTTCGCAGAGGGCTGCATTTTTCTGGCTCTGCTGCTTTGGGGATTCGCCGGCAGCGGATGCTTATCCAGGGAGGCCAGGATCCCGCCGCCTCCGCCGGAATCCGTGAAGGCGTGGGAGCCTCCTGATTCCGCAACCCCGCGGGAAACGGCGGCCGCTCCGTCCGCGG
>JBLNFH010000325.1:0-2606 GCA_050263475.1 Deltaproteobacteria bacterium | reverse complement strand
GTGACCGAACCCGAAATCCGGCATGCGCTCGACCTGCTGTGGGCCTCCCTGCCCGAGAGGGGCCGCAAGTGAGGAAGGACCTGCTGCGGATCCTCGACCTGTCCGGCCGGGAGCTGCGCGCCATCCTGGCGTCCGCCCGGTCGTGGAAGCGAAGGGGAAACCGGAGGGGCGCCTCTCGGCCGCTGGAGGGGAAGACGCTGGCGATGATCTTCCAGAAAGCGTCCACCCGGACCCGGGTGTCGTTCGAGGTCGGCATGACCCGGCTCGGGGGGCACGCGCTGTTTCTTTCCCAGGCGGACACCCAGATCGGCCGGGGGGAGCCGGTACGCGACACGGCGCGGGTTCTCTCCCGGTACGTCGACGGGATCGTGATCCGGACGTTCCGGCATG
The DNA here is from genome assembly GCA_050263475.1 of Deltaproteobacteria bacterium. Taxonomy (GTDB): domain Bacteria; phylum Desulfobacterota; class Deferrimicrobia; order Deferrimicrobiales; family Deferrimicrobiaceae; genus FEB-35. The sequence continues at coordinate 2,216 of JBLNFH010000325.1, read as the reverse complement.
AGACGGCGGAGGAGATGGCCGCCTGGGCGAGCGTCCCGGTGATCAACGGCCTGACCGACGACCACCACCCCTGCCAGGTGCTGGCCGACCTGATGACGGCGCAGGAGCGGGGGATCGATCTCCGCGGGATGAAGGTGGCCTTCATCGGCGACGGCAACAACGTCGCCAACTCGTGGGTGGAGGCGGCGCACCTGCTCGGGTTTTCCCTCCGCGTTGCGTGCCCGAAGGGATTCGAACCGAACGGGAGGATCCGGCGGGAGGCCTCCGCCACGGGCAGGGGGGACGTCCGCGTCATCCGCGATCCATCGGAGGCCGCGAAAGATGCGGACATCCTGTACACGGACGTGTGGACCAGCATGGGACAGGAGAAGGAACGGCGCCGCCGCCTCCGGGCGTTTCGCGGCTATTGCATCGACGATTCCCTCCTGCGGGTGGCCCGGAAGGGCGCGATCGTCATGCACTGCCTGCCCGCCCATCGGGGGGAGGAGATCACGGAGGAAGCGCTGGAGGGTCCCCGGTCGGCCGTGTTCGACGAGGCGGAAAACCGCATGCACGTCCAGATGGCCCTTCTTTCAAGGCTCGTCCCAAATTAACGGACGGAGGGAGCGACAGTGGAAAAGGTCGACAAGGTCGTGCTCGCGTATTCCGGGGGGCTGGACACCTCGGTCATCCTGCGATGGCTCATCGAGACGTACGGCTGCGAGGTGATCGCCTTCGTCGCCGACCTGGGGCAGGGAGAGGAGCTGGCCCCCGTCCGGGCGAAGGCGAAGAAAACCGGTGCGTCGAAGGTGTACGTGGAGGACGTCAAGGACGAGTTCGTCCGCGATTTCATCTTCCCGGCGCTCATGGCGAACGCCGTCTACGAGGGCTCGTACCTCCTGGGGACCTCGATCGCGCGCCCTCTCATCGCGAAGAAGCAGATCGAGGTGGCGCGGAAGGAAAAGGCCGGGGCCGTTTCCCACGGGGCCACGGGCAAGGGGAACGACCAGGTGCGGTTCGAGCTCACCTATTACGCGCTCATGCCCGGGATCCGCGTGATCGTGCCGTGGCGGGAGTGGGACTTCGCCTCCCGCACCGACCTCGTGAACTATGCGAGGCAGCACGGCATCCCCACGCCGGTCACGGCGAAAAAGCCGTACTCGAGCGACCGGAACCTGATGCACATCAGCTTCGAGGGCGGGATCCTCGAAGACCCGTGGGCGGAGCCGCCCGAGGATATGTTCGTCCTGACCCGTTCCCCCGAGAAGGCGCCGGCCCGGCCCGTCTACGTCGAGGTGGACTTCGTCCGCGGGATCCCCACGGCGGTCGACGGGAAGAAGATGGGGCCCGCCCGGCTGCTGGCGCACCTGAACCGGATCGGCGGCGTCCACGGGATCGGGCGGGTCGACCTGGTGGAGAACCGCTACGTGGGGATGAAGTCGCACGGGGTGTACGAAACTCCCGGGGGGACCATCCTCCATGCCGCGCACCGGGCCGTCGAATCGATCACCCTCGACCGCGAGGTGATGCACCTGCGGGATTCGCTGATCCCGAAGTTCGCCGAGCTCATCTATTACGGGTACTGGTATTCCCCGGAGATGGAGCTGCTGAAGTCCACGGTCGTGAAGACGCAGGAGAACGTGACGGGCACGGCCCGGCTCAAGCTGTACAAGGGGAACTGCATCGTCGCCGGGCGGAAGAGCCCGGTGTCCCTCTACCGGACCGATTTCGCCACCTTCGAGAAGGAGACGGTCTTCAACCAGGCGGACGCCACCGGGTTCATCAAGATCAACGCCCTGCGGCTCAAGATCCGTTCCATGCTCAAGAACGGGAAAGGCTAAAACGGAGATGCCGAAGAAAAAAGCCTGGGGAGGACGGTTCGCCGACGGGACCGACCGGTTCGTCGAGGATTTCACCGCCTCGATCCCGTTCGATATCCTGCTCTACCGGCAGGACATCGCCGGCAGCATCGCCCATGCCCGGATGCTGGGCAGGCGGAAGATCATCCCCCGGGCGGAGGCGGACCGGATCGTCGCCGCGCTGGACGGGATCCGGAAGGAGATCGAAGCGGGGACGCTCTCGTTCGATCTTTCCCAGGAAGACATCCACATGGCGGTGGAGCAGCGGCTGACCCGGAAGGTAGGGAAGATCGGGGGCAAGCTCCATACCGGCAGGAGCCGCAACGACCAGGTCGCGCTGGACCTGCGGCTTTACCTGCGGGACGAGATCGACGGGAT
>JBLNFH010000324.1:0-9943 GCA_050263475.1 Deltaproteobacteria bacterium | reverse complement strand
CAAGTTCCACGACCTTCCAGGCCGCAGGGACCCGGCCGATCTCGATGTCGCCCCCGGAGCCCGCGGCGCCGCCGACGATCCTGCTGTACGCCATGGCATCGAACTGGACGAGTTGCTTGATCGCGCTTCCCAACCCGCCGGTCCGCGACATGGCCGGGGACGGAAGCACCTTGATGTAGTCGATAGAGGCGTAGACGGCGAATTTCCTGTCATCGCCCACCCCCCCGGCTTTCGTGGCCCGGAACCCGGTGGCCGCCTTGTCGTGCACGTCCACGGATACCACCACCTTCGTCGAGGTGGCGGAAATCACCCTCTTCACGGCAACCCCGTCGCCGAAGCTCACCTCTTTGGAAAGGCCGGTCCCCACGATGGTCACGGTTGCGCCCTTGGTCCCCGCCTGGACCGCCTTCGGCATGACGGAGAGGATGCGGCCGGGTCCGCCCGCGAATATCCGGGTTTCCACGCCCCGCAACTCGAAGTGAGGGTTCGCGAACCGGGTGCCGGTGAAGGTCGTTCCGTCCATGGAGATGTGGAAGACTTCGCGGATCGGCTGCCCCGCCAGGGTCCCTTCGGCCCGCCATGCATAGCCGCCGTAGAGAGTCGCGTTCCCCTGGATCGGCTGTTTCTCCCCGTCCTCGAACTCCACGGTTCCCCTGTAGGAATACGCGAAAGCGCCCGTCTTCTTCATCTCGATCTCGCCGTTATATGCGCCTTTCCCCGCCTGGTATCCGGCCACGATCCATTTTCCATCGCCGACGTTCGGGCGAGCGCTGTTCCACTGCTTCCACTCGGGGGTCTCGAGGGGGAAGCGTTTCGAAATTTCCTTCAAACCGGCAGCCAGCGTGTCTTCCCAGTCAAGGACATCCTGGAGCTGGTAAAGCCACATGGGGAGCACACCGGAGTGCGTATTGGCGAGCTTCGTCCACTCCTCCTCCGTGCGCCGCTGGATGGCCGTCTTGGCGTAGCTGTGGCACCGGACGCACATGTCGATAACCACCTGGCCTTCCACTTTTTCTTTCGTGTCCCGCTTCTCGAGGGTGTAGGCGTAGGGCGCAACCTCGGCGGGGGCAAGCCCCTGCTTGTCCGAGAGATAGAGGATCAGTGTCTCTTTCTCCGCCTTCGTGATGGAAAGCCCGTGGATCCGCTTGTGCCGCCACAAGGTCTCTTCCCACCCTTCCGGGGATTTCCTAAGGAAGGAGATCCGGGAAACGATACGTTCTCCCACCTTCGTTCCTCCGTAGGCCTTGTGGCAATCGGTGCACTTCTTGAGGATCAGGTCGTTCGTGACCAGGATCCCGGGCGCCCCATTGGCCACCACTCCTCCGGACGAAACGAGGATCAATGCCGCCAGGAATATCGTGAAACGTTGCCCCACCGTCCTGCGCATGACTTCCCTCCTTGACGATTGTTGATCGAGAGATCCTGCAGTGCTTCGGACACCAAAGAGCAATTAGCGTTCCAAGAGGCCATCGCGATTTCGCGCCGCTGCGCGCACGGGATGAATATAGAAAAACCCCCTGTAAACAAAGAGGTAAACCGCAGCGTGCGGCACGGAGAGGAAGACGCCGAATCCGGCGCCGGTTTCCCAAAAATGGATGGGCCCGTGGAAACGACGTCTCATATATGAGACTGCGATTGCGATACATCCGCCGGCAACGGACGCCCTTTCCGCCGCCGGGGGGATGAAAATCCCGATCGAAAGTGCGAATATATCCGATGCAAAACCTGCATAACGAACCGGGGAAAGGGAAAACCGATGGAAATCACGTACCACCTGGCGGCGCCGGCGCAACGAAAACCGAAACCGGGCGACGAATCGGCCCTGGGGTTCGGGAAGATTTTTTCCGACCACATGTTTCTCATGGAGTACTCCGAGGAGCGGGGATGGCACAAGGCGCGGGTCGTTCCGTACGCCCCGATTCCCATGGACCCCGCCTCCATGGTGCTTCATTACGGGCAGGAGATCTTCGAGGGACTGAAGGCCTATCGTGGAAACGGGGGAGCCGTCTGCCTGTTCCGCCCGCGCATGAACTTCGAGCGGATGAACCGGTCCGCCGCCCGCCTGTGCTTGCCCGAGATTCCGGTGGAGGACCAGCTCCAGGCCGTTGATGCCCTGGTGAGCGCCGACAAGGACTGGATCCCCGCCTCCCGGGGCACGTCCCTCTACGTCCGCCCGACGATGATCGCCACGGAAGCCGGACTGGGAGTGCGGCCTTCGATGGAATGCCTGTTCTTCATCATCACCGGTCCCGTCGGCAATTACTACGCCCGGGGGTTCGAGCCGGTGCGCATCCTGGTGGAACAGCGGTTCGTCCGCGCTGCGAAGGGCGGTCTGGGGGAAGCCAAGACGGGAGCCAACTATGCCGCGAGCCTCCTGGCGGCCAAAAAGGCGAAGGAGAAGGGATACGACCAGGTGCTGTGGCTGGACGCGGGCAGGCTGGAGCAGGTCGAGGAAGTCGGCACGATGAACATCTTCTTCGTCTTCGGGGACGAATTGGTGACCCCCCCTCTCACGGGATCGATCCTGCCCGGCGTCACGCGGGACTCCGTCCTGCGGATCGCCCGCGACCGGGGATGGAGCGTGTCCGAGCGGCCCGTGGGCATGGGTCAGGTGATCCAGGCCATCCAGGACGGGTCTTTGCGCGAGGCGTTCGGCACCGGCACGGCCGCGGTGATTTCCCCCGTGGGGACGCTCAGCTACAAGGGCAAAGAGTACAATATCAACGGGGGCCGCATCGGGGAGATCGCCCGGAAACTGTTCGACGAGATCACGGGCATCCAATACGGCGAGATCCCGGACCGGTACGGCTGGGTACACCAGGTGCGGTAGCGCGGGGAGGCGCCGTTGGATTTCGGCTTGCGCGGAAAGACCGCGCTGGTTTGCGCGGGAAGCAAGGGAATCGGCAGGGCGAGCGCGGAAGCGCTTTCCGCCGAAGGGGCGCGCGTGGCGATCTGCGCCCGGGACGCGGGGACGCTCTCCCGCGCCGCGGAGGAAATCTCCTCCGGAACCGGCAATCCCGTCCTTCCGTTGCAGGCCGACCTGACCCGGGTGGAGGACATCGACTCGCTGTTCGGGGAGATCCGGCAGGCCTTCGGTACGCTCCACGTCCTGGTCGCAAACGCCGGCGGGCCGCCCTCCTCCAGTTTCCTGGGCACCGCCGACGAGGACTGGCTCCGGGCCTTCCACCTCAATTTCCTGAGCGGCGTGCGATGCATCCGCAAGTGCCTCCCCTGGATGATCCGCCAGAGGTTCGGCCGCATCCTCCAGCTCGCCTCGTTTTCGGTCAAGCAGCCGATCGACAACCTCATCCAGTCCAACGCGGTCCGGAGCGCCGTCGTCGGGATGGCCAAGACCCTCTCCCGCGAGGTTGCGGGGCACAATATCACCGTCAATACCATCTGCCCGGGGTACGTGCTGACGGACCGCCTGAAATCCGTGATCGAGAAGCGCGCCCGGGAGAACCAGGTCTCCCTGGAAGAGGCGATGGAAGCGGGGGTGGAGGAGATCCCGGTGGGAAGGTTCGGCCGTCCGGAGGAGGTGGGAGCGCTCGTTGCCTTCCTGGCCTCCGAACGGGCGTCGTATATCACCGGTGCGACCATCCAGGTGGACGGCGGCCTAATCCGGGGGCTGCTCTAGGCCCAGCCGCCGGTACACTTCCTTCTTCGTCGCGCCGTGGATGCGCACGATCTTCCGCCGGCCGCGCTGGCCGGCGACGACTTCCACCTGCCGCCGCGGGACGTCGAGCACCCTCGAGAGAAACCGCACCAGGGCCTCGTTCGCCCGGTTCTCCACCGCCGGGGCCGTGAGCCGCACCCTGACGGCCCCCTCGACCAGGCCGGCCACCTCCTCCTTCGAGGAGCGGGGGACCACGTGGACCGTAAGGGTCGCGGGGGAGTCCGCGCCGCCCGGTCCGGGCATTCCCTTCCCGGCCACGGCGTCAGCGCAGCCGCACCGCCAGGTCGGCGAGGGTCTGAACGACGAACCAGTCCACGAAGTAGATCACCAGGATCACCACGATCGGCGAGAAGTCGATGCTGCCCGCCATGAGGGGAAGCCGGCGGCGGAGGGGCGAGAGAACCGGTTCCGTGATCGAATTGATGATGCGGACGATCGGGTTGTAGGGGTCGGGGTTGACCCAGGACAGGAGCGCCCGGATGACGATGATCACCATGTATCCGTTCAGGACGAAATGAAGCAGGCGGGCAAGTGCGGACAGGAAGTTTCCGAGCACGAACATTGCGGTCTCCTTCAGTTCGATAGTTCGCGGCAGCGTTGCCATGCGGCGAAGACGGCATCCATCACCGTCCCGCGAAAGGCGCCCCTCTCCAGGGCCGCGATTCCGGCGGCCGTCGTGCCGCCGGGTGAGGTCACCAGGTCCTTCAGCTGCCCGGGGTGCTTCCCCGATTCCCGGGCCATCCTCGCCGCCCCTTCCACGGTGGATGCCGCCAGGAGGTTCGCCTCCTCGCGCCCCATGCCGCTTCGGACCGCGCCGTCCGCCAGCGCCTCGATGAAGAGAAAGACGTAGGCGGGACCGGAGCCCGAGAGCGCCGTCACCACGTCCAGCTGATCCTCGCGCGCGAACTCGGCCACGGTGCCGAAGGAGGAGAAGATCTTGCGGGCCCACGCCCTCTGCTCTTCCCGGACGCCCTCCGCGAAAAAGAGGCCCGTGCTCCCCATCCCCACCTGCGCCGGGGTGTTCGGCATCGACCGCACCACGCTGCTTCCCTCGCCGAGAGCATCGAGGAATACCCGGATCTTGACCCCCGCCGCGATCGAGACGAACAGTTTCCCCTTCGCCTCTTCCACCGGCAGGTTCCGAAGCACGTCGGGGATCGCCTGGGGCTTCACGGCGAACACGATCGTGTCGCACCCCTGCACCAGGCCGGCCAGGGCAGGCGAAACGGAGATGCCGAACCGTTTCCGGAGGTCTTCCGTCCGCCCGGGCCGGATGTCCAGCACGAACAGCTTTTCCGCAGGCAACAGCTTCGCCGCGAGGATCCCCCGGATCATCGCCTCCGCCATGTTCCCGGCACCGATGAATCCCAACCCTTTCATCCCGCCCTCCTTGCGCGGCTCCCGAAGATGGCGGTTCCGACACGGACCATCGTCGCCCCTTCCTCGATCGCCGCTTCGAAATCGTTCGACATCCCCATCGACAGCTCCGTCAGTTCCCCCCCCGCGCCTTCGAGGGTAGCGCATCGGCCGAGCAGCTCCCTGAGACGCGCGAAATACGGCCGGCTCTCCTCGGGATCCTCGGTCATCGGCGGGATGGCCATCAATCCCCTGACCCGGACGCCCTGCAGGGCGGCCGCCGACGACAGCAGGGCCGGCAGCTCCCCGGGGGGGACCCCCGCCTTGCTTTCTTCCCCGGCGAGATTCACCTCGATGAGAACCGGCATCCTCTTCCCCCCCTCGACGCAGCGCCGCGAGAGCTCGGCGAGAAGGCGGAGGGAATCGACCGACTGGACCCACCCGAACAGGGAGGCGGCCTTCCGGGCCTTGTTGGACTGCAGCCTGCCGATCAGGTGCCATTCCGCGTCGGGAAACGCCCGCACCTTCTCTTCCGCCTCCTGGACATAGTTCTCGCCGAACACCCTCAAGCCCGCGGCGTAGGCCTCCGCCACGCGCTCCACCGGGTGCGTCTTGGATACCGCCACCAGCCGGATCGACCCGGGCGAACGGCCTGAACGGACCGCCGCGCGTTCCACGCGGTCCAAAACTCGGGCCGCGCGGTCCTTGACCGTCCCCTCCATGCCTCAGGTCCTTTCCCCGGCAAACTCATACCAGCCGGGTCCCCTCCGGGACACGCGGACCATGCCCGACCGCAGCAGCATCGCCAGGGTCTGCGTCATCGGCAGCCCCACTACATTCGTGAACGAACCGCGGATCCGTTCGATCAGGAGGGTTCCCGCCCCCTGGGCGGCGTAGGCCCCGGCCTTGTCGTCGCTCTCTCCCGTGCGCAGGTAGGCCACGATCTCCTCCGGGTTCAGCGGCCGGAACCGGACGCGGGAGGTGATGCACGCCCGGTCGCGGTAGCCGTCCGCCGAGCGGTGCAGGCAGACCGCCGTATGCACGAGGTGCTCGCGGCCTGCAAGCAGCGACAGCATTCGTCGCGCCTCCCTCCGGGTCGACGGCTTCCCGAGGATCCTCTCCTCAACGACGACGATCGTGTCCGCCGAGAGGACCATGGCATCCGGCTGCCGGGAGGCGACCTCCTCTCCCTTTTCCCGCGCGGCCCGGCGGACAAACCGCAGCGGCGTCTCTCCCGGCCGGGGCACCTCCCCGATGCGGGAAGGCACCACGCGGAACGGCACCCCCACCGCGCGCAGCAGCTCCCGGCGGCGGGGGGATGCGGATGCCAGTATCAGAGACGAGGCCGGTGCCACGGGGGACCATTATAACGGGAAGTTCCCCCGCGCGGACACCCTTCCTTGACCCTGGTGAAGTTCCTGTGCTACAAAGGGATGCCAAGGGGGATTCGCCCGATGAACGTGAAAACCGTGACCGTACGGACGGATGCCGCACAGCAGCTCGTCGACATCACGCCCACCGTGCGTCACGTGGTCCGCGAGAGCGGCGTCACCCGCGGCGCCTGCATGATTTTCATCCCCCACACGACCGCCGCGGTGACCCTCAACGAGAACGCCGACCCGAACGTCCGGAAAGACCTCCTGAACATCCTGGAAGCGGCGGTTCCGTCCAAGGGGAATTACCTGCACACCGAGGGGAACGCCCACGCCCACGCAAAGGCGAGCCTGATCGGCCCCTCGGTCGCAGTATTCGTCGAGGCCGGCCAGCTGGTGCTGGGCACCTGGCAGGCGATCTTCCTTTGCGAATTCGACGGCCCCAGGACCCGCAACATCCTCGTGCGGGTCACCCCCGCGTAACCCGAAAATCATCCGTCCGCGGACGGCTCGCGCGGAACGTACCCGAACGCCGCCAGCCGTTCCCCGGAGGCGGCGTACGCCGCGCCAGTCATGTCGCTCACCCCGGTGGCGTCGATCCATTTGTTGTAGAAATTGAAGAGCGCGCATACGGTGATCGCATCGTACAACGCTTCCTCGCTCCAGCCGGCGGCCTTGACCTGCTCGATGTCTTCCCTCCGCAACCGGCTCGATTCCCGGTTCATCTTTTCGATGAATGCGAACAAGGCCTTCTCCCGGTCGCCGATCGGCGCCGTTCGATAGTCCTTCAGAACGGCATCGACCAGGGCGCGATCTCCCAGCAGGGACGCCGCGACCGCGGCGTGAGAGCCGATTCAGAACAGGCAGTCGTTGCGCCGGGAGGTAAACGCCGCGATCAGCTCCCGGATCCCTGCCGGCAGCGGGGACGGCCCGCGCATTACGCCCTGGGTGAACCGCGACAGGAACTCCGTGCGATCCGGCTTGTAGGCGAACAGGTGCATGATCTGCGGAACCGTCTCCCCCGCCGCTCGAAGACCGTCGATCACGCGGGCGTACGCCCCTCCGGGACTGGCGTGTTCGACTTCCGGCAGAAACATCGGGTCCATGGGGACCTCCTTCGCGATTCGCTGTTGTCAGACCACGTTCCGTGAAAGCCGATAAAATCCGGCCGCGTTCCGCCAAAGCGCCATCCCGGCCGCCTCCTCCCCGAGCGCGTCAACCAGCAGTTCGATGTCGCGCGGCTCGAACGGTTGCGGGGAGCGCGTCGACGGAAGGTCGGTCCCGAACATCAGCGCGTGCGGATTCGCGGCGTGGATGGCCCGGAGTGCCTCCCCGACCGGAAAATCGACCCGCCCGAAACCCGTGGCCTTCACCTTGACGCCTTTTTCCGCAAGCCGAAGGATGGTATCGAACCCTTCTTTCGACAGTCCGAGATGATCGATGCTCACTGCCGGGAGACGCAGCAGGGTTCCCTGCAATTCCCCAAGCTCGCGCGAGTCGATGTAGAGCTCCGCATGCCAACCGGCGAGATCGTGGACGCGCCGCGCGAAGGATTCCAGGCGATCGACCGACTCCGAACCGCCGCGCCTCAGGTTGAACCGGATGGCCCTCACGCCCTTCCCGTCGAGGCGGAGAATCTCCGCGTCGGGGACCGAGGCAGGCAACTGCGTGACGCCCACGAATGTGGGGCCGAGCCGCGCCAGCGCGCTCATGAGATACCCTTGGTCGAAAGCCTGGAAGGAACCCGATACCACGGCTCCCGCGGCAATCCCCAGGGGACGTGCGATCCCCAGATAGTCATCCGCCGTGAACGCATCCGGCAGGTATCCCCGGTTCGGCGCCAGCGGGAACGACGGGTCGATGATATGGAGGTGCGCGTCGAAGATCCGCCGGCTCATCGGACTTTCCCTTCCGGGCCGGAGCCTGCCGTCTTTTCCCAGTCCTCGATGGCGCCGGGAACGATGTGGAACAGGGGATGGGGTTCTACCCGCCGGATTGCCTCAATCCGGACGAACCATTCGGGATCCCGCCGCTTCACCTTGTCCAGCAGATGCGACCACTCGAAATCGAGTTGTCCGGCGGTCGCGATGAGGGGATCCGCCCGTCCCCCCCGTGCGATTTTGCGGGCATCGAACCGATATCCCCGCCGCGCCCCTTCCGCCAGTACGGTTTTGAGGTACTCTGCAATGCATCTCACCGGCGTTCGAGACTCACGGAAGCGGGCAATTTGCGGATGCCTGGCATACCCACGGGTCCGGTTCCTAAGGACCGCCTGCGCCAGCAGGGCTTCCCGCCAGAGGGCGACGAGTCCCTTCGCGTCCAGGTATTTCGGATGCAGCGTCCACAGGCGCATATCCGTTTCCAGGCCTCCGCCGCCGATCAGGTACCGGCTATTTCGAAGCGATCCCTTTGAAAAATGTATAGATGAACGTTCCGTCCCCCCTCGTGGTCCGATACAAGTCCCTGATTCCGCGTTTCCAACCTGCCTCATCCAGGAGGCCCGAGCGAATCGCAGGATCCTTGACGCCTTGGACCATCGCGATAAAGGTGTTTTTCGTAAACCCTTCGACCAAACCCGGACGGCTGGAATCCACGTAAATCATTCGCGGTGAAACTCTCACGCCGCGATATCCCGCTTTCTTAAGCAACGGGTAGAGCTGCCGGCCGATCCGTGAATTTCCTCCCAAACCGGCCTGCAGGTCGATCAGGCACTGGATCGTCTTTCTCGCGTACGGGCTGTCGGGGTGAAAATACGCGGAACCGTGGTCGCCTTCTATCACGGTGAGAGTCCCGCCGGGCTTCAATACCCGATGGAGACATCGCAGAGCGTCCACGGGATTCGGAAGGTGTTCCAGGACAAAGCATACGAACACATGGTCGAAGTCGTCGTCCACGTAAGGAAGATGGAGGATATCGGCCCGGCGAAACGTGACGTTCGTGAAACCTTCCGAGGCGACACGTTCTCTTGCGGCACGAAGGGATTCCCTCGACAGATCGACCGAGGTGATTTTCGCCTTGGGATTGTTGCGCGCCAGAATAACGGTTTGCGCCCCGACGCCGCACCCCGCTTCCAGCACCTTGCTTCGGGCGGGATAGAGGGTGTCGGCGTGCAGGATTTCGGACAAGGTTGCGGCCTGGTCCATCAGCCTCGCATTTTCCCTCGCGTCGTAACCATGCACGTATTTCATGTTCGTTACGGATTCATCCAATGGATATAAGTCATTGGAACAGAAGGATAGACCAATGACTGTAAACCGTTATTTTTCCTGGATGCCTGGCAATACCTTTATTCTCGTCAACACCCGGTCCTTGCATATCGACATGCCCTCATCCCCTTTTGAAAACACTTCGGTCAGCACCAGCTTGCCCGCGATTTCCTGCGTCATCATGCAACACTGCATTTCGTCGACATAAATCATCAGGTTGCCTTTCTGCTGATTCGATCGGCATTTATCTTTTCCATCGGAATAAACCCCCTTCCACACCTCATACGATGGCCGGATCTCCTTCCCTCCGGATAAAGCATTATCGCCGGCAT
>JBLNFH010000323.1:0-8630 GCA_050263475.1 Deltaproteobacteria bacterium | reverse complement strand
CCGCCGCGAACCTGCTGGGCCGGGAGGGGGAAGGCTTCCGGATCGCGATGCAGGTGCTCGACAAGGGCCGCCTCACGATGGGGGCCTGCGCCCTCGGCGCGATCGAGAAGCTGCTGGAGCTCTCCACGGAATACGCGAAGACGCGCGTGACCTTCGGGGAGCCGATCATCAACCGGCAGGCGATCCAGTGGATGCTCGTCGACATGGCGATCGACGCCTACGCCGTCCGCAACGCCGTCTACCACGCGGCGTGGAAGCTGGACGGGGGGGAGCGGGTGACGAAGGAGGCCGCGATGGTGAAGGTGCTGGCCACGGAGGCCGCCGGGAGGGCCGCGGACAGCGCCGTCCAGATCCACGGGGGGATGGGCTACATGAAAGGAATGGCCGTGGAGCGTTTCTACCGGGATTTGAGGCTCTTGAGGATCTACGAAGGGACCTCCGAGATTCTGCGGATGATCGTCGCGCGGGAGATGACGCGTTGACGGGATCGCCCCATCCGCTCCTCGACGTGCAGCAGCTCTCGAAGGACTTCGGCGGACTGAGGGCCGTCTCCTCGGTCTCGTTCCGGGTGGACCCGGGGGACATCGTCGGGGTCATCGGCCCCAACGGGGCGGGGAAGACCACCCTCTTCGCCCTTCTCAGCGGCTACCTTCCGCCCACCGGCGGGGAGATCCGTTTTCGGGGAATATCCACGGCGGGGATGCGCCCGGACCGCCTCTGCCACATGGGAATCGCCAGGACCTTCCAGGTCGTGCGCCCCTTCCCGGAGATGACCGTGTTCGAGAACGTCAAGGCGGCCGCGGTCTTCGGAAAGAAGGGACGCCGCCCGGCCGCCCAGGTCCGGCGGGAGGTGGCGGAGATCCTCGACGCCACCGGCCTGGCCCAGGCGGCCGATCAGCCCGCGCGGTCCTTGAGCCTTCCCCGGAGGAAACGCCTGGAAGTCGCAAGAACGCTCGCCACCCGCCCGGACATTCTCCTGCTCGACGAAGTGCTGGCGGGCCTGAACCCGCACGAGGTCCAGGAGGCCCTCCCCTTCCTTCGGTCGCTCAACGCCTCGCGGGGAATCACCATCCTGATGATCGAGCACAACATGCGCGCCATCATGGGGATCTCGCACCGGATCCTGGTGCTCAACTTCGGGCGGCTCATCTTCGACGGAACCCCGGAGGCGGCGGTGGAAAACCCGGACGTCGTCACCGCCTACCTGGGGGAACGCTCCGATGCTTAGCGTGGAGGGCCTGACGGCGGGGTACGGCGAGGCGCACGTCCTCGAGGGGATCTCCTTCCGTGCCGGGGAGGGGGAAATGACCTGCATCCTGGGGCCGAACGGGGCCGGGAAGACGACCCTGCTCCGGTCGATCATGGGGCTGGTCGCGCCGTCGGCGGGCCGCATCCTGTTTCGCGGAGAGGAGATCCAGCGGAAGAAAACCCACGATATCGTCCGGCGGGGAATCACGATGATCCCGGAGGGCCGAAGGCTGTGGCCGCCCTTGTCCGTTCGGGAAAACCTGGAGCTGGGAGCCTACGCCGTGCCCGGCCGGGACGCCGCGGCCGAGCGGATGGAATGGGTGTTCTCCCTCTTTCCCCACCTGGCCTTGCGCAAGGATCAGCTGTGCGGGACGCTCTCCGGGGGAGAGCAGCAGATGGTGGCGATCGGCCGGGGGCTCATGGCGTCCCCGAAGCTCCTGTTGATGGACGAGCCCTCGCTGGGGCTGGCGCCGCTGGTCGTCCGGGAGATGTTCGAGGCGATCCGGAAGATCGTCGCGGCGGGGACCACGGTGCTCCTCGTGGAGCAGAACACGCAAGTCGCCCTGGGGGCGGCGAAGTACGGATATGTCCTGGAGACCGGCGCGATCGCCCTCGAGGGGGAGGTGTCCGCGCTCATCGAGAATCCCCACATCAAGCAGGCCTACCTGGGCCTATAGGAGAAGGTCGATGGAAAACGGGAAACACGTGATGGTAATCGGCGGGGGGACGATGGGGCAGGGAATCGCCCTGGTGTGCGTCCTCTCCGGGTACAGGACGACCGTCGTCGACCTGCCGGCCGCGATCCCGGGGATCCGGGAGAGGATCGAAAGGTTCCTGGCGGACCGCGTGAAGAAGGGGAAGCTCTCCGCGGCCGACATGCAGGGCGCCCTGGGCCGCATCGAAATCGCGGAGGACCTCTCCGCCGCAGCGACGGCCGACTGGGTGATCGAGGCGATCGTGGAGAACCTCGAAACGAAGAAGAAGCTGTTCTCCGACCTGGAGAAGAGCGCGAGGGCGGAGGCGATGATCTGCACGAACACCTCGTCGCTCAGCGTCACCGCGATGGCCGCGGGGATGCGGAATCCCGTATGCGTCCTGGGGCTGCACTTCTTCAACCCCGCCACCGTGATGCCCCTGGTGGAGGTCGTACGGACCTGCTGGACGGACGAGGCCGCGGTCGCGAAAGCGTTCGAGTTCGTGCAGTCGATCCGGAAGTTCCCGGTGCTCGTCAAGGACACGCCCGGCTTCATCGTCAACCGGATCGCCCGCTCCTTCGCCGTCGAATCGCTCAAGATCATTACGGAGGGGATCGCCCGGCCCGAGCAGGTGGACCGGATCCTGCGGCTGGGCGGGAATTTCAAGATGGGGCCCTTCGAACTGATGGACATGGTGGGCATCGACGTCAACTTCGCCGTCACCCGGAGCATTTACAGCGCGTTCTTCGAGGAGCCCCGTTTCCGTCCGCAGATCCTCCAGCGGGAGCTGGTGAACGCCGGGAGGCTGGGGCGCAAGACCGGACGCGGCATCTATTCCTACGGGACGGAGGGAAAGAAATGAACGTCGCTCTCAAGGTCGCAGTGGTGCCGGGCCCGGGGGCGCCGGAAGGGTTCGAATCCTTCGTCGGGAAGGAAGGGGCCTCGACCTGGGACCCGGCGCAGGTGGAGTCGTCCGGCTTCCTCGACCCGCAGGCGGAAATCGTCTTCCTGATGGCGGACGCCTGGGCGCGGGAGCAGCAATCGTGGCTCTCGGCGCTCGGCCGCAACGCCTCCAGAAAGGCGGTGATCGCCCTGTACGCTCCGCACCTGTCGGTGTCGGAGCTCGCCATGGCCTATCGGTACCCGGAGCAGGTGGTGGGCTTCGGCTTCCTCGACCCGGTGCTGTCGCCGGGAAGCCTCGTCGAGATCGCGCCGGGGCTGCGCACGACGGCGGCCGCCGCCGATGCGGTCGAGGGGTTCTTCAAGGGGAGGGGGTGCGAGACCGAGCGGGTCAAGGACTTCTCCGGCCTGGTTTTCCGGCGGGTGCTCTTCATGATCATCAACGAGGCCGCATTCGCCCTCTGGGAGGGGATCGCCAGCCGGGAGGACATCGACCTGGCGATGAAGCTGGGAACGAACTACCCGATGGGCCCGCTGGAATGGGCGGACTCGATCGGGCTCGACCGGGTCTACAACGGGCTGAAGGGGCTGCACGAGGAGTACGGCGAGGACCGGTACCGGCCCTGTCCCCTCCTCCGCAAGATGGTGGCCGCAGGCTTTACGGGGAAGCGGGCCGGACGGGGGTTCTACACCCACAACGGGGAGGGGGCGAGCCGATGAGCGCGCAGGGCGCGGGATTTCTCCTGAAGGAAGACCGGGGGGCGGTCCGGATCCTGAAGCTCAACCGCCCGGAAGTCCGCAATGCCCTCAACGACGAACTGCGGGACGCCCTCTCGGCGGAAGTCCGCGCGGCCGTGGCCGACCCGACCGTCCGGGCGATCGTGTTGACCGGCGAGGGGCCCAAGGCGTTCAGCGCCGGTGCGGACATCCGCGCGCTGCTCCAGCGCACCCCCCGCAGGATGCTCGATATGTTCCAGGGCGACCGGATCGATTTCGTCCTGGAACGGTGCCCCAAGCCCATCGTCGCCGCGATCAACGGCTATGCCTTCGGGGGCGGTTTCGAGGTGGCGCTCGCCTGCCCGATCCGGATCGCGTCGGAGAACGCCTCCGTCGGCCTGCCGGAAGTCAACCTGGGGATCTTCCCCGCCCTCGGGGGCACCCAGCGTCTTCCGCGGCTGATCGGGGTGGGCCGTGCGCTCGAGATGATCCTGTCCGCGAGGATCCTCACGGCGAAGGAGGCGCTGGAGTTCGGGATCGTTTCGAAGGTCGTGCCCCCGGATCGCCTCCTCGACGAGGCGGTCGCCCTCGCGGAGACGATCGCCTCGAAGGGGCCCGTGGCGGTCCGGCTGGCAAAGGACGCGATCCTCACCGGGTTCGGAATGACGCTGGAGGAAGGGCTGCGGTACGAGAACCGGCTGGCCGCCGTCGCGATGGGGACGAAGGATAAAGAGGAGGGGCTCACCGCCTTCCTCGAGAAGCGCAAGCCCGTATTCACGGGGGAGTGACGATGTGAGGATCGAAGGAACCCGGACAATGTCCGGAAAGGGGGGAGAGATGATCCGGAAGCTGGGAATGACCGCGATTGCCGCGGTACTTGCGGGATTGCTGTGCGGGGGCGCCTCCGCCGCGCCTGCCATCCGGTTGGGGGTCCACGAGCCGCAGACGGGAAGCCTGGCCAAAAGCGGGGCGGAAAAGATCAAGGGGATCCGGCTGGCCGCAGAGGAGTTCGAGAAGAAGAACAAGGTCAAAGTGGATCTCCTGGTGTACGACGACGAGAGCAGCCCGCCGAAAGCGGTGGCGGCGGTGGAGAAGCTTGCCGGGGTGGAGAAGGTGCATGCCATCGTCGGCGGGTTCGGCTCCAACCTCGTCGGTCCGGCCTCGGAGGCGGCGGAGCGGTACGACATTCCGTACATGACGACCGGCGCGGTGGACACGAAGCTCTCGGCGAAGAAGTTCAAGAACTTCTTCCGGCTGAACTATATGCCGGGGTATGCGGAGGCCCAGTCGGGGACGATCCGGGACCTCTTCAAGGCGAAAAAGGTGGGCATCCTCTACAACAGCCTGTCCGCGACCACGGAGATCGCCGAGGTCGTCAAGGCGCAGCTCGAAAAGGCGGGGATCGCGGTGCCGGTGTTCGAGAAGTTCGAGAAGGGGACGACGAACTACAAGCCGATCCTCCTGAAGGTCAAGGATGCGGGGTGCGAGGTGCTCCTCGTGCAGGGGTACTTCCCGGACTATGTGGGGACGCTCAAGGACGCCAAGATCCTCAACCTCCCGGTGAAGGCGTACGTGGGGTCCTGGGGGATCGGGACGCCGGAGTTCAAGCGGGAGCTCGGGCCGCTGAGCGAGTACGTCTACGGCGCCGGGAACTGGGAGATCGGGACCTCCCCGACGTCGGCCCGGGCGGAGGAGGCGGGGATCGTTTCGGCCTACAGGGCGAAGTACAAGGAGGATCCGTCCTCCCTGGCGATGCTGGCATACCTCTCCACGGAGTACCTGCTCGAGGCCATCGTCCGCGGGGGCGGGAAGTCGGGAAGCTACAGCCCCGAAAAGACCCGGGCGGCGTTGCGCGCCCTCGACGTGGTGGGTCCCGTCGGACGGGTGGCGTTCGACGAAAAGGGGGATCCGAAGTACTTCACGTCGGTGCTCTTCCAGCTCCAGAAGGGGAACCAGGTGGTGGTGTACCCCAGGGAACGGGCTACGGGTAATGCCGTCTACCCGGCGGTCCCCTGGGGGGGGAAGTGAACTTGGAAGGAGATGTCCGGCATGGGGATCAATAACGGGAAGGGAGAGAATGCGATGAGACGTACATTGGTGCACGCCGCGCTCGCGGCGGGTCTGGTGGGGATCTGGATGGGGACGAGCCTTGCGGCTCCCCCGATCAAGCTGGGCGCCCATGCGCCGCAGACGGGAAGCCTGGCCAAGCACGGGGCGGAGCAGATCAAGGGGATCCGGCTTGCCGTGGAAGAGTTCGAGAAGCAGCACAAGGTCAAGGTGGATCTATTGGTGTACGACGACGAGAGCAACCCGCCGAAAGCGGTGGCCGCGGTGGAGAAGCTTGCGGGCGTGGACAAGGTCAACGGGATCGTGGGAGGGTACGGCTCCAACCTCGTGGGGCCCGCATCGGAGGCGTCGGAGCGGTACGACACGCCGTACCTGACGACCGGCGCGGTGGACACGAAGCTCTCGGCGAAGAAGTTCAGGAACTTCTTCCGGTTGAACAACATGCCGGGGTACGCCATAGCGCAGTCGGGGACGATCCGCGACCTCTTCAAGGCGAAGAAGGTCGCGATCCTCTACAACAGCCTGGCCGCGACCACCGAGATCGCCGGGGTCGTGAAGGACCAGCTGGTCAAGGACGGGGTCTCAGTGCCGGTGTTCGAGAAGTTCGAGAAGGGGACGACGAACTACAAGCCGATCCTGCTCAAGGTGAAGGACGCCGGGTGCGACGTCCTGCTCGTCGAGGGGTATTTCCCGGACTACGTGGGGACGATCAAGGACGCCAAGATCCTCAACCTCCCGGTGAAGGCGTACGTGGGCGCGTGGGGAATCGGGACGCCCGAATTCACGAGGGAGCTCGGACCGATGAGCGAGTACGTCTACGGGACCTCCATCTGGGAGATGGGGACCGCCCCGAAGGCGGCGAAGCAGGAGGAAGCGCAGATGGTCGCCGCATACAAGGCCAAGTTCAAGGAGGAGCCTTCCTACATCGCGATGCTCGGGTACCTCTCGGGCAAATACATGCTGGAGGCGATCTCCAAGGGCGGCGGGAATACGGGAACCTACAGCGCGGAGAAGACCCGGCAGGTCCTCCGGGCGATGGACACCATGAGCCCGCTGGGACGCGTGGCGTTCGACGAGAAGGGCGATCCCAAGCACTTCTCGGCCGTGCTGTTCCAGACGCAGAAGGGGTCCCAGGTCGTGGTCTACCCGCAGGCGCGGGCCCAGGGCTCCATCGTGTACCCGGCAGTCCCCTGGGGAGGAAAGTAACCGCTTGATCTCCGCGAACACCATCGTCCAGTCGTTTCTCTCCGGGGTCCTGGAGGGGGGGAACTACGCCCTCTACTGCCTGGGGCTGGCGTTCGTGTTCGGCATCATGCGGATCATCAACATGGCCCACGGGGAATTCGTCGTGCTGGGGGGATACGTCGCCTACTGGCTCCTCGTGAAGTGGGGGATCAATCCCCTGCTGTCCCTCCCGCTGGCTGCCGCCATCGCGGGGGGGACGGCCCTGTTGACCTACCGCGCCTTCCTCCAGCGGATCCGTACGACCGCGGAGCTGAACACCCTCATTCTCACCTTCGGCATCGGGATCTTCCTGGCCAACCTCTTCCTCCACTTCTGGTCCGCGGATCTCCGGAGCATCGACGTCGACTGGGCGCAAAGCCCCCTCTCCCTGGGGGGGATCTACATCAGCCTCGGGGAGATCGCGGCCTTCGCCCTGTCCCTCCTGGGCGTCCTGGGGCTGCACGCCTTTCTGCTGAAGACGAAGACGGGAAAGGCGATCCGGGCGACCGCCATCGACCGGGACGCGGCGGCGCTGTCCGGCATCGACGTGGAACGGGCCGACCTCCTCGCCTTCTGCATCGGGGGCCTGCTGGCGGGCCTGGCGGGGCCGCTTTTGGGGATGCTCTCGTCCCTGAGTCCGGGGATCGGTATCGGGGTGACGATCAAGGCCTTCATCCTCACCGTCCTGGCGGGCATCGGATCGATCCCCGGCCTCATCGCGGCGGGAATGATCCTGGGGATCGGCGAAGCGATGACGGTCACGTTCATCAATTCCTCCTACCGGGAGCTGTTCGGGTTCAGCCTCTTCCTCGTCATCCTGCTCATCCGGCCGTCGGGCCTGTTCGGCAGGAGGGTCTGACGATGCGGCGCCTGGCGACGTTCCGGCTGAGCGAGGAATCCGCGGCGGTGCTGGTGTTCGTCGCGGTGCTCCTGCTGCCCGTCGTGATTTCCTTCAACCCGTATTACCTGAGCATCTTCATCTCCGCGCTGATCCTCGGCGCCGTTTCGATCGCATGGAACCTGCTCGCGGGGGTCTGCGGCCAGGTGTCGTTCGGGCACGCGGGCTTCTTCGGGATCGGGGCGTACGTGTCGGCCATCCTGGTGATGAAGGCCGGGTGGAACCCCTACCCCGCGATGGCGGCCGCCGGCCTGGCGGGAGTCGCGGGGGCACTGCTGATCGGCGTGCCGGCCTTCCGGCTTCGGGGTCCGTATTTCGCCCTTGCGATCCTGGGGTTCGCCGAGGTGATGAAACTTCTCGCGCTGAACCTGACGGGGCTGACCGAGGGGTCCCAGGGGATCTTCAACGTTCCGCCCCTGCCGGCCTTCCGGGTGGGCGGGGTCGTCGTGGATTTCTACATCTCCCGGACGACGAACTACTATTTCGCGGCGGCCCTCATGCTGGCCGTGTACCTGGCCGCTTATCTTCTCCGCCGGTCGAACACCGGCCTCGCGATGTTCGCCGTCCACGGGGACGAGGAAACCGCCGCCGGCATCGGGGTCCCCGTCCTGCGGACGAAGATCGCCGCCCTGTCCGTATCGGCATTTTCCACGGCGCTGATGGGGGCGTTCTACACCCACTACGTCCATTTCCTTTCCCCCGATACGGCCTTCGACGGCTCCTGGTCGGTGATGCCCATCGTGGGATCGCTTTTCGGGGGGATGGGGACGCTCATCGGGCCCGGCGTCGGCTCGCTCGTCATCACCGGGCTGGACGAGTTCCTGTTCAAGCGGTTCTTCGAAACGGGCCACAAGCTCTTCTTCGGTCTCCTCCTGGCGGTC
>JBLNFH010000322.1:0-3492 GCA_050263475.1 Deltaproteobacteria bacterium | reverse complement strand
GGCGCGGCCGGAAAAGATTTTGATCTTGCCTCCCGTTCATCGGATATGGTACAAATCAAAGGTTATTTTTACGGAGGACCCCATGGCCAAGTGCGCAATCTGCGGGAAGGGCCCGAATTTCGGGCACAACGTTTCCCACGCGAACAACAAGACCCCGAAGGTCTGGAAGCCGAATATCCAGCGCATCAAGACGATCCAGGACGGCACGGTGCGGCACCTCCAGGTCTGCACCCGGTGCATCAAGTCCGGGCGGGTCGTCAAGGCCGTCTGAAGGCGGCCTCAGTCCGCCTCGGCGATCGCATCGATCTCCACCCTCGCTCCCGCCGGCAGCTTCGCCGCCTGGACGGTGGCCCGGGCCGGCGGCAGTGAAGGAAAGAACTTCCCATAAACCGCATTCATTGCGGGGAAGTCCCCAAGGTCCGCAAGGTAGACGGTGGTCTTGACCACCTTCTCCAGCGACGCGCCCCCCGCCGCAAGCACCGCTTCCAGGTTCCTCAAGACGCGCTCCGTCTGCTCCTCGATCCCCCCCTCCACCATTTTTCCCGTGCCGGGGTCCAGGGGGATCTGCCCCGAGCAGAACAGGAAGCCGCCCGACCGGACCGCCTGCGAATAGGGCCCGATGGCTCCGGGGGCCGCAGCCGTAGCAACCGTCTCTCGCATCGCCTACCCCTTCCCTCGCTCCACCGAGTATACGTTTTTCACCTTCTCGATCGACTTGATGAGCGCCGCCAGGTGCTGCGCGTCGTTGACCGACACCTCGAAGTTGCAGATCGCCCTCTGGTCCCGGGTGGTCATGACGACCGCGCGCCGGATGTCGACGTCGCTCGCGGTGATCGTCCGGGAGATGTCGGCCAGGAGGCCCGGCTTGTCCGCGCAGACCACCCTCAGCTTGACGGGATGGACGGCCTTGCTCCCCGCCTCCCAGGCGACCTCGATCGCGCGGGCCGGGTCGTTTTCCAGCGCCTTCGGGCAGTCCCTGGCGTGGATCGTCACTCCCCTGCCGCGGGTGATGAACCCGACGATCGGGTCCCCGGGGACCGGGTGGCAGCAGTTGCCGAGCCGGACGAAGATGTCGTCCATCCCCTTCACGACGACCGCGCTGGGCCGCTTCGACGTGACGCGCTTGATCAGCTGCCCCAGCCGGGTCTCCTTGACCTTCTCCTGGAGCTGGTCGGGCGGGACCAGCCGCCGCAGCAAGGGGAGCAGCGACATCTTGCCGTACCCCAGGGAGATGCAGTAGTCGTCCGCGGTCTTGAGCCGGGTCTCCTGGAGGGCCTCCTCGAATTCCTTCGACTTGAGCACCTTGTTCACGGAGAGGGAGTACTTCCGCAGCTCCCGCTCCAGGATCTGGCGGCCGAGGGCGAGGCTGCTCTCCTGCTGCTCCTGGCGGACGAACGCGCGGATCTTGTTGAGCGCCCGGCTGGTCTTCGCGACCTTGAGCCAGTCCTTGCTCGGCCGGTGAGAGGGCTGGGTGATGATCTCGACCACGTCCCCGTTCACGAGGACGGTCTTCAACGGGACCATCTTCCCGTTCACCTTCGCCCCCACGCAGTGGTTTCCCACCTCCGTGTGGATGGCGTAGGCGAAGTCGATGGTCGTCGCGCCCTGGGGCAGCTCCTTGACGTCGCCCCGCGGGGTGAAGACGTAGACCTCCTCCGGGAACAGCTCCACCTTGACCGTGTCCAGGAATTCCCGGGGGTCCTTCATGTCCTGCTGGAGCTCGAGGATCTGGCGCAGCCAGAGGAACATCTGGTCGCCCTTGCCGACGATCGGGCGCCCCTCCTTGTACTTCCAGTGGGCCGCGACGCCGTACTCCGCGATGGCGTGCATCTCCTCGGTCCGGATCTGGACCTCCATCAGCTCCGCGTTCGGCCCGAACACCGTGGTGTGCAGCGACTGGTAGAGGTTCGGCTTCGGCATCGCGACGTAATCCTTGAACCGGCCCGGGACCGGCTTCCACAGGCTGTGCACGATCCCCAGCGCCTCGTAGCAATCCCGGACCGTCTTGGCGATGATGCGGAAGCCGATGAAATCGTAGACGTGGTCGAAGTCGATCCCCTGGCGGGCCATCTTCTGGAAGACGCCCGCGGTGTGCTTCGACCGGCCGGTCACGTTCGCCTCGACGCCCGCCTCCTTCAGCTTCCGCTCCAGCAGCTCGACGACTCCCCGGATGTGGCTCTCCCGGTCGCGCTTCCGCTCGTCGGTCAGCCGGACGAGCTCCCGGAAGTCCTCGGGGTGGAGCACCTCGAAGCAAAGGTCCTCGAGCTCCATCTTGACGCGGGACATCCCCAGGCGGCTGGCGATGGGGATGTAGATCTCCTGGGTCTCCCGGGCGATCGAGACCTGCTTGTCCCGGGGGAGGTGGGCGATCGTGCGCATGTTGTGAAGGCGGTCGGCGAGCTTGACGAGGACGACCCGGACGTCCTTGCCCATCGCCAGGATCATCTTCCGCAGGGACTCGGCCTTCTGGTCGGCGACGTCGGAGATCACGACGCGGCTGATCTTGGTGACGCCGTCCACCATCTGGGACACGGTGTCCCCGAACAGCTCCTTGATCTCCGCGGCGGTCGCCACCGTGTCCTCCACCGTGTCGTGGAGCAGGCCGGTGACCACCGTCTCCTCGTCCAGGTTCCAGTCGGCGAGGACGAACGCCACGTTCAGCGGATGGATGAGGTACGGCTCGCCCGACTGGCGAAGCTGCCCGTGATGCACTTTCGCCGTGAAGACGTACGCCTTGTGGATGAGCTCGATGTCGGCTCCGGGCCTGGTTGCCTGGACCCGATCGACGATGTCGTTCAGGCGGAGCATAAAACGCTCCGGGATCAGTGTTTGACCCGCACCGTCCCCTGTGCGATCTCCCGGAGCGCCACCACGGTGGGTTTATCCCTCCGCGTGGACGTGTCGATCGACGCGCCCACCCCTCCCAGGAGCTGCTTCGCACGCTTTGCCGCCACCACGGTCAGCTCGAAATGGCTGCCGACGCGGCGCAGACAATCCTCTACCGTCACTCTTGCCATGGTTCCCCTCTCCTACCGCTCGAGAATCCGTTCCACACGCTCGCGGGCGCGCTCCCGGCGGAGCCGGTGCGCCCGCACGATCCATTCCACCCGCGAAACCGCTTTTTCCAGGTCGTCGTTGACCACGAGGTAGTCGTAGGCAAGGAGCTCCCGCATCTCCCTGCCCGCCGCCTCGAGCCGCGTTTCCATTTCCTCCCGGCTGTCCCGCCCTCTCCCGGCCAGCCGCCGCTTCAAGGTCTCCCAGTCGGGCGGATAGATGCCCACCAGCACGGCCTCGGGAAGCGTTTCCTTTACCTTCCGCCCCCCCTGAACGTCGATTTCCAGCACGGCGTCGACCCCGCGGGCCACGATCCCGCGCACCCGCTGGCGCGAGGTGCCGTACCGGTTTCCGTAAACCGAGGCGTGCTCTAAAAATTCCTTCAAATTTAACATTTTATCAAATTCACCTTCGTTGATAAAGAAATAATCCTTCCCG
>JBLNFH010000321.1:0-4608 GCA_050263475.1 Deltaproteobacteria bacterium | reverse complement strand
TTTGGGCACACATTCTACCACCCGGCGCGGCGGGGCGTCACCGCAAGGATGGCCGCGCAGATCGAGCCGCCGGAAAGGATTGACGTTTCCGCCGACCGGTCTCCCGATCCGGGCCGGGGCGGGCCGCCTGGTACGGACCTTGCTCGATCCGGCCGCGGGAGGTGAGCCATGAAGAAGATCGAAGCCATCATCAAGCCGTTCAAGCTCGACGAGGTCAAGGAAGCCTTGAACGACATCGGCATCCAGGGGATCACGGTGTCCGAGGTCAAGGGGTTCGGCCGCCAGAAGGGGCACACCGAGCTGTATCGCGGCGCCGAATACGTGGTGGACTTCCTCCCCAAGATCAAGCTGGAAATCATCGTGGCCGACGACCTGGTCCCCCAGGTGGTGGAGACGGTGGAGAAATCCGCCCGCACGGGCCGGATCGGGGACGGAAAGATCTTCGTGACGAACGTGGAGGAAATCGTCCGGATCCGGACGGGGGAGCGCGGGCACGACGCCATCTAAAACGGAATCGAACCACCGGGACCACACATTTTGAAGGAGGGCAATATGACCCCGAAGGAAGTGCTGGAGTTCACAAAAAGCCGGAAGATCGAGATGGTCGACCTGAAGTTCATGGACTTCGTCGGCACCTGGCAGCACTTCGCCGTGCCGATTTACGAACTGAAGGAAGACAGCTTCGAGGAAGGGTTCGGGTTCGACGGCTCGAGCATCCGGGGCTGGCAGCCGATCCACGCATCCGACATGCTGGTCATCCCCGAGGCGGGCACCGCCGCGATCGACCCGTTCATCACGCGCCCGACGCTGTCGCTCATCTGCAACATCGTCGACCCGATCACCAAGGAGAACTACACCCGCGACCCGCGGAATATCGCCCGGAAGGCCGAGGCGTACCTGAAGTCCACCGGCATCGCCGACCAGGCGTTCTTCGGTCCCGAGGCCGAGTTCTTCATCTTCGACGACATCCGCTTCGCGACCGCCTCCAACTACGGCTACTACTACATCGACTCCGCGGAAGGCGTCTGGAACTCGGGCCGGGAGGAGAAACCCAACCTGGGCTACAAGCCGCGCCACAAGGAAGGATACTTCCCGGTTCCGCCCACCGACTCCCTGCACGACCTGCGCGACGAAATGGTCCGGGTGATGGAGTCGATCGGCCTGAAGATCGAGGCGCAGCACCACGAGGTCGCCACGGCGGGGCAGGCCGAGATCGACCTGCAGTTCGACACGCTGGTCAAGGTCGCCGACGCGCTGCAGTGGTACAAATACATCTGCAGGAACGTCGCCCGGAAGTTCGGGAAGACCGTCACCTTCATGCCGAAGCCGCTCTACGCCGATAACGGCAGCGGGATGCACACCCACCAGTCGCTGTGGAAGGGCGGCAAGCCGCTGTTCGCGGGCGAGGAGTACGGCGGGCTCTCCAAGATGGCCCTCCACTACATCGGCGGCATCCTGAAGCACGCTCCCGCGATCTGCGCCTTCTCCAACCCGACGATGAACTCCTACAAGCGGCTGGTCCCCGGCTTCGAGGCCCCGGTGAACCTGGCGTATTCGAGCCGGAACCGCTCCGCGGCGGTCCGGATCCCGATGTACTCGCCCTCCCCGAAGGCCAAGCGGCTGGAGCTCCGGACGCCCGACCCGTCCTGCAACGGCTACATTGCCTTCGCGGCGATGCTGATGGCGGGCCTGGACGGCGTCCAGAACAAGATCAACCCGGGCGAGCCGCTCGACAAGGACATCTACGCCCTCTCCCCGGAGGAACTGGCCAACGTCCCGACGACCCCGGGCACGCTGGAGGAATCGCTCAAGGCCCTGGAGGCCGACCACGACTTCCTGCTCAAGGGGGACGTCTTCACCCCGGACGTCATCGAGAAATGGATCGAGTACAAGATCGACGCGGAGGTCAATCCCATCAAGATGCGGCCGTCCCCGCACGAGTTCTTCCTCTACTTCGACTGCTGAGCGGCACCCCTCCTCTGCGGACGGCGACGGGGCCCCTTCGGGGGCCCCTTCCATTCAGGGGGCATTCTGAATATCCTATTCCGCATGCGTGATCGATTCGTCGTTTGGCCCGTCGCTGCGTACCTGCTCCTGTCCCTCGTCGTCCCGTGCGGGGCGCTGGGGCAGGACAACGCCGCCGTATCGCCGGAGGTTTCGTTCACGGAGGCGGTCCGGACCGCTCTCTCGAACGCACGGGAGGTGCGCCTTGCGTCAGAGGACGTCCGGATCACGGCGGAGGACAGGACCCGTGCGGCGGCGGGGTGGCTCCCCCGGCTGGACGCCAGCAGCGACTTCACCGCCCTCTCGGAGCCCCCGTCGGTGTTCATCCAGGGAAACTCCATCCAGACCGCGGATCAGAACATCTGGCGGGCGAGGATGACCGCCGAACAGACGATCTACGACTTCGGGAGGACGAGTTCGCGAGTGGACCAGGCCGAAGCGCGGATCGACAACGCGGCACGGCTGGAAGCGGTCGCGAGGGAGCGGCAGGCGTTCGACGTGATCTCCGCCTTCCTGTCCGCCAAGCGGGCCGAAGAGCTCCTCAAGGTCGCCGAGGAGTCGCTGACCACGGCGAGGGACCACCGGCGGGTGGCGGGGGACCAGTACGATCTCGGGGTCGTGGCCAAGAACGACGTTCTCGCCGCCGACGTCCAGGTGGCGAACGCCGAAGCCGGGCGCATCACCGCCGAGAACGGGGTGGAGCTGTCCCGTTCCCGGCTTGCGCTGCGGATGGGCTATCCCGGCGACCGGTCCGTGAAGCCGGCACCGGGAGCGTTCCCCGTCCCGGGGGAAATGGGGGCTTCGATTTCCGAGAGTCTCGGCGCGGCCCTGGAAAAAAGGAACGAGCTGCGCGCGCAGGACGCCATCGTCCGCGAGGGGGAAGCATCCGTCGCCACCGCCCGGACCGAGTTCACTCCGACCTTCTTCGGGCAGGGCGGCTATGCGTACGAGGCGAACGACTTGAACCCGCACAAAAGCGTCTTCTCGATCCTCGTCGGCTGGAAGGTGAACCTCTTCTCGGGGTTCGCCGACGAGGCGGCGCTGCGCAAGGCGCGGCTGACCGTCGGCCGGCGCAAGGAGGTTCTGGGCAAGCTGCGGGACGAGATCGCGCTGGAGGTCAAGGCGTCGCACCTGTTCGTGACCGAGGCGGAAAAAAGGAAGGCGGTGGCGGAGGTGGCGGTGGCCCGCGCGGAGGAGAACCTGCGCATCCAGAACGACCGCTACCTGGGGGGGCTTTCGATATCCACCGAGGTGCTGGACGCCCAAACGCTCCTGACGCGCGCCAAGGTCGACCGGCAGAATGCGATCTATGACCTGTTCGAGGCGCAGTACCGGCTGCTGGCGGCACGGGGGGAGCTGCTCGATTTCCTTGCCCCGCTGATTGTCGCAGGGCGGTGATCCCTTGTCGGCCCGCCGCTTCGGCTTCTTTCTTTTCCCGGTCCTGATTTCCTTCCTCTTTTCCGCATGCACCGTCGTCTCGAACGGGACCCTGTCCGTAACGCTCGCCATTCCGTCGGACAACACCGTCACGACAGGCGCTCCCGTTTCCGCGGCCGGTTCCGCGCAGCCCCGCTATCCGAAAAACCCGGGCAACCGCATCCTCATCCGGGTGCTCGCCCCGCACCTGCAGGCCCCCATCGAGGCCTGGTTCGACCGGTCGGCGGGCAGGGGAGAGATCACCGGGATTCCTCCGGGGACGCGGATCGCCGTGGAGGTGGACGAGTACGACAACACGGCGCGGACCCTGCTGACGAACGCGCCGCTCCTGGGCAGGGGATGGGCGCAGGGGATCACGCTCTCCCCCGGCGAGTTCCGGGAGGTGCCCATCACGATGTACGACAAGGGGACGATCCTCCGCGTCTGCGGCGCCGCCCCCGCCTCCGGCGCCGGCACGTCGGGCGACTCCGGCGACGGCGGCCTCGCGGTCGACGCGCTCCTCGACAACCCGATCGCGGTCAAGGTCGGCCCGGGCGACGAGATCTTCGTCTCCTCCTCGCAGTTCAACCGGGTCCGGAAGATCGACCGATACGGGTACATCTCGCACTACGCGGGGAACGGGCCTTCGGGAACGCTCACTGATGGGCAGCCTGCGGCGACTGCCCCGATCGGCCCTGTATACGATCTGGACATCGGCCCCTCGGGGGATCTTTATCTCATCACATGGGATCAACAGATTATTCGAATCGATAAATCGACCGGCCTGATCTTGATCAAATACAACGCCCAAAAAGGGAGTTTTAATCCTTCCTCCAAGCCCGACCTCGCCGTGGCGAACGACAACGAGATCTACTACACCAACGGGATGGACCCGAAGGTCTACCTCGTCTCGGGCGGCGCCCGCTCGGACTACGTCTGGGACAACGGAGCGTCGCAGACCCAGGAGGGGGCGCCCAAGAACACCTACCCGCTTCTGTACCCCTCAAGTATTACATTCAAACCAAGTGGCCCATATCTTTACTTTGCGGAACGCGACAGGGGAAGGATTAAATCCGTCTCAATGGGTGTTGACAGGATTTTTACGATAGCTGGAGCAACTCCAGGAACTGCGTTTTCCGAAGGGATCGATCCAACGGTTATGAGTCTTGCGTATCCCGTCATGTTTGA
>JBLNFH010000320.1:0-6956 GCA_050263475.1 Deltaproteobacteria bacterium | reverse complement strand
TTCACCAGGTCGCGCCCGACGATCGGGGGGAGGTCCCGGGCCTTCCGGACCAGCCGCTCCTCGTCCAGGTCGACGGAAGAGAGGACACCCATCTGGGATCCGCCGTCCCGGAGCCGCCGGGTGAGGGCGCGCGTGTCGATCCTCTCGATCCCGCAGATGCGGTATCGGCGCAGGTACCCGTCGAGCGATTCGACGTGCCGCCAGTTCGACGGCAGCCGCCACGCCTCCCGGACGATGAATCCCTCCACCCAGGGCCGGGTCGACTCGACGTCGTCCGGGTTGATCCCGGTGTTGCCGATTTCCGGGTAGGTCATCGTGACGATCTGGCCTTTGTAGGACGGGTCGGTGAGCACTTCCTGGTAGCCGGTCATCCCGGTGTTGAAGACCACCTCCCCGCCGCTCTCGCCTTCGTATCCGAACGCCGCGCCGCGGAAGACGGTTCCGTCCGCCAGGGCGAGGATCGCCTTCCGGTCAGGCATCCGCCGCAACCCCGTCCATCAGGGAATGGGTGACGCGGCCCCCCCGCAGGGTGGCCACCGCCCGGCCGCGCAGCTTCCAGCCGAAGAACGGGCTGTTCCTGGACTTCGACCGCACGCCGTCCTCGCGGTATTCCCACTCGGCGTCCGGATCGATGATCGTCACGTCGGCGTCCGCGCCTTTCCCCAGGGATCCCTTGCCGGAGAGCTTGAGGATCCGCGCGGGGTTGGCGGAGAGCAGCTCGACGACCCGGGACGGGGTGACCTTCCCCCCCGCGATCAGGCCCAGGGACAGGGGCAGGGCCGTCTCCAGCCCGATGATCCCGTTGGCGGCGGCGATGAATTCGCACCGCTTCACGTAGTCGTCGTGGGGGGCGTGATCGGTTGCGATGGCGTCGATCGTCCCGTCGAGGAGCCCTTCCAGGACGGCCATCCGGTCTTCTTCCCCACGCAGCGGCGGATTCATCTTCGCGTTCGTGTTGTACCCCTCGAGGCAGGCGTCGGTCAGGGTGAAATAGTGGGGAGCGGTCTCCCCCGTAACGGAAAGCCCCGCCCTCTTGGCCATCCGGAGCAGGTCGACCCCCATCTTCGTGCTGATGTGCTGGATGTGGAGCCTCCCCCCCGTCTGCTTCGCCAGGAGGATGTCCCTGGCGATGGCCACTTCCTCCGCCGCGGAGGGGATGCCGGGGATCCCCAGCCGGTGGGCCGTCCACCCTTCGTGCGCCGCGCCTCCCCCGCAGAGCTCCGGGTCTTCGGCGTGGGATAGCAGGAGCAGGCCGAACGCCTTCGCGTACTCGAGCGACCGCCGCATCAGGAGCGAGCTCGCGACCGGCTTCCCGTCGTCGGAGAACGCCACCGCCCCCGCCTCCGCGAGTTCGGCGAAGTCGACCATCTCCTTCCCCTCGATCCCTCGGGTGACGGCGGCGACCGGGTAGACCGCGGCCGCGCCCTCCCGGGCGGCCTTTTCGAGGATGTATTTCGTGACCTCGGGGTGGTCGTTGACCGGCTTCGTGTTCGCCATGCAGGCGATGGAGGAAAAGCCTCCCGCCGCAGCGGCCAGGGTGCCCGTGCGGATGTCCTCCTTCCACTCGTATCCCGGGTCCCTCAGGTGGACATGCATGTCGACCAGTCCCGGGACGACCCACTTCCCCCCGGCGTCGATCACGCGACCCTCGTACCCCTTGGGAACCTGCTCCCCCGCGACGAAGTCCTTCACTTTTCCGTTCTCGATCCACACGGACCCGGTCTCGTCCCGCTTTCCTGCCGGATCGATGACCCGCCCGCCTTTAATGAGAAGCATCATGCCCTCCCGCAAGAAGGTAAAGGAGCGCCATCCGGATGGCGACACCCGACTCCACCTGGTTCAGGATCCTGGACGATGCGCTGTCGGCCAGTTCGTCGGAAAGCTCGATCCCCCGGTTCACCGGGCCCGGATGGAGGATCACCGCGTCCTCCTTCGCCAGGGAAAACACGCCCCGGTTGAGGCCGAACATGCGCGAATACTCCCGCAGGGACGGGAAATAGGCCGTTTTCTGGCGCTCGAGCTGGATTCGCAGCATCATCACGACGTCCGCATCCTTCACCGCCTCCCGGATGTCGTAGGTGACCCGCGCCCCGGTCCGCTCCATTTCCCTGGGGACCAGCGTGGGCGGGCCGCAGAGCCAGAGCTTCCCTCCCATCCGGCCGAGCGAGTGCAGGTCGGATCGAACGACTCTGCTGTGCAATATATCCCCTACAATCGCTATCTTAAGCCCTTCTATCTTGCCTTTTGCCTTAAGGATCGTGTACAGGTCCAACAGCCCTTGGGAAGGGTGCTCGTTGGCCCCGTCGCCCGCATTGATAATGGAGCAGGAAACGAACCGCGCAAGGAAATGGGGGGCTCCCGAGGCGGGATGGCGCAGGATGAGGATATTCGGCTTCATCGCCTCGATGTTTTTCGCGGTGTCCAGCAGCGTCTCCCCCTTGGTGACGCTCGAGGTCGCCGAGCTGAAGTTGACCACGTCGGCGGACAGCCGCTTCCCGGCGATCTCGAACGAGGTCCGCGTTCGCGTGCTGGCCTCGAAAAAGAGGTTCACCGTGGTCTTTCCTCGAAGCGCGGGGACCTTCTTGATGTCCCGGGTCAGCACCTCCTCCATCGAGCGGGCGGTGTCGACCACGAACTCCATCTCCTCGGGGCGGAAATCCGCAAGTCCCAGGACGTGGCGGCGCTTCCAATCCATGGCGTCACTCCCCCTTCGCCGGCGTGGATTCGTTGAGCAGGACCTTCCAGTCTTCGCGGTTCCCCTGGACGGCCACCTCCACGGTCTCGCTGCGGGAGGTGGGGACGTTCCGGCCGACGTAATCCGCCCGTATGGGGAGTTCCCGGTGGCCGCGGTCGATCAGGACCGCCAGCTGGATGTTCCGGGGTCTGCCGAAATCGATCAGGGCGTCCATCGCGGCCCGGATGGTGCGTCCCGTGAACAGCACGTCGTCCACGAGGATGACTTTCTTTTCGTCGATCGAAAACGGGATCTCGGTGCGCTTGAGGCGCGGCTGGTATCCGGCGCGGGAGAGGTCGTCCCGGTACAACGTGATGTCCACGTAGCCGGCGGGGACCTCCACCCCCTCGATGGTCCGGATCTTTTCCTGGATGAAGCGGGAAAGCGGCACCCCCCCCGACATGATCCCCACCAGCACGAGGTCCTCGGCCCCCTTGTTCTTCTCCAGGATCTCGTGGGTAAGGCGCGAGAGCACCCGCTCCATTCCCTTGGCGTCCAGTATGACCTTCTTGCTTCCTTTTTTCATCGCGCGGGTCCCTCCGGAGGTTTGCCCAGGCAGGCGGTTGGACAAAAAAAAGCCTCCCCGGAGGCATGGGGAGGCGGCATGGTCGTCAACGGTTGCGCATCCTTTGCTAACCTCACGGGATTAGCTTAAAAGGCCGAAATCGATCGTACCCCGGGATCCACCTTCCCGTCAACAGGATTCGAGGAATTCCGGGAAACCGGTCAGTGGAGCAGGTGCCCGATGCGGCTCCACCGCACCAGTTCGGGGTACCGCCAGACCTCGGTCCACCCGACGCCGCTGTTCCAGTCGATGGAAAAGTAGATGAACATCGCCTCCCCGACGACCGCATCCATGTCGACGAACCCCCAGAATCGCGAGTCGTACGACCGGTCGCGGTTGTCCCCCATGACGAAGAGCTTCCCGGGCGGCACCTTGATCGGGGGAAGGATGTCCCTCCCCCGGACGAACGCATCGATGGTGTCGCCGTCGGCGTACCGGACGTAGTTCTCCACGAGGGGAGACCCGTTGATGTAGACCCGTTTCCTGCGGACTTCGACGGTGTCCCCCGGCACCCCGATGACGCGCTTGATGAAATCCTTGCTCTTGTCCTCGGGGAAGACGAACACGATGATGTCCCCGCGCTTCGGGGCGCGGAGCTGGAGGATCCGGCCGTTCGTGAACGGGATGTGGTAGCCGTAGATGAACTTGTTGACGAAGATGTGGTCCCCGATGAGCAGCGTGTCCTCCATGGAGCTGGAGGGAATCTTGAACGCCTGGATCACCAGCGTGCGCACGACGAGCGCGATCAGCAGCGCGACCGCGAACGCCTCGACGTACTCGCGGACCTTGCCTTTCCTTCCCGGTGCCGTTTCCTGCTGCATCGTCGGTCTCATGGATGTCGCCAGCTCCTGTTTCCCATATTATTCCTTGACCTTGAGGATGGAAAGGAAGGCCTCCTGCGGGATCTCCACCGTGCCCACCTGCTTCATCCGCTTCTTCCCTTCCTTCTGCTTCTCGAGAAGCTTCCGCTTCCGGGTGATGTCGCCCCCGTAGCATTTCGCGATCACGTTCTTCCGGATCGCCTTGACGGATTCCCGCGCGATCACCTTCGAACCGATCGCGGCCTGGATGGCGACCTCGAACATCTGGCGGGGGATCAGCTTCCGCAGCTTCTCGGTCACCTCCTTCCCTTTCGGGTAGGCGTTGTCCCTGTGGACGATCAGGGAAAGGGCGTCCACCGGCTCGCCGTTCAGGAGGATGTCGAGCCGGACCAGGTCGGACCGCCGGAACTCGAGGAATTCGTAGTCCATGGAGGCGTAGCCCCGGGAGGCGGTCTTGAGCCGGTCGTAGAAATCCAGGACGATCTCGTTCAACGGAAGCTCGTATTCAAGAATCACCCGGCTGGACGAGGCGAACTTCATCTGCCGCTGCACCCCCCGCCGCTCCTCGCACAGCTTGAGCACGGCCCCCAGGAACTCCGACGGCAGGTGCAGGGTCGCCAGGATGAACGGCTCCTCGATGTGGTCGAGGGCCAGCGGCTCGGGCAGTCTCGCCGGGCTGTCGACCGTTTCCACCGTGCCGTCCTTCTTCACGGCCCGGTATCCCACGGTGGGGGCGGTGGTGATGAGCTCCACCCCGTACTCGCGCTCGAGCCGCTCCTGGATGATCTCCATGTGGAGCAGACCGAGGAACCCGCACCGGAACCCGAACCCCAGCGCCACCGAGTTCTCCGGCTCGGCGGTGAAC
Organism: Deltaproteobacteria bacterium; assembly: GCA_050263475.1. Taxonomy (GTDB): domain Bacteria; phylum Desulfobacterota; class Deferrimicrobia; order Deferrimicrobiales; family Deferrimicrobiaceae; genus FEB-35. The sequence goes on along the minus strand of JBLNFH010000320.1, from coordinate 1,971 downwards.
GAGGCGTCGTTCAGGCGAAGCTTTTCGATGGCGGTGCGCAGCTGCCCGTACTCGTCGGAGACCACGGGGTAGACGCCGGCGAATACCATCGGCCTCACGACCTTGAACCCCGGCAGGGGAACCGACGCGCGGTTCCTCGAGTCGGTGATCGTGTCGCCGATCTTGGTCTCCTTGAGGTCCTTGATGTTGGCGATCACGAACCCCACGTCGCCGGGCCCCAGGGAATCGACCTCCTTGGGGTGGGGGCAGAAGACGCCGACCTTCTGGATCTCGAACGCGCTGCCGGTGGACATGAGGATGATCTTCTGGCCCGGCCGCAGGGTCCCGTCGAACATCCGGGTGAGGATGACGACGCCCTGGTAGTTGTCGAACCACGAGTCGACGATCAGCCCCTTGGGGGGAGCCTCGGGGTCGCCCGAGGGCGGCGGGATTTTCCGCACGACGCGCTCCAGGATCTCCTCGACGCCCACCCCTTTCTTGGCGCTGGCGGCGATGATCTCCCGGGTGTCCAGCCCGACGACGTCCTCGATTTCCTGCTTCACCCGGTCCGGTTCGGCGTTGGGAAGGTCGATCTTGTTCAGGACCAGGATGATCTCCAGGTCCTGCTCGAGGGCCATGTAGACGTTGGCCAGCGTCTGGGCCTCCACCCCCTGCGAGGCGTCCACGACCAGGATCGCCCCCTCGCAGGCGCAAAGGCTCCGGGAGACCTCGTAGGAGAAATCGACGTGCCCGGGCGTGTCGATGAGGTTCAGAACGTATTCCTTCCCGTCCTTGGCGGCGTACCGCATCCGCACCGTCTGGGCCTTGATGGTGATCCCGCGCTCCCGCTCGATGTCCATCTTGTCCAGGAACTGGTCCACCTTCTCCCGCTCGGAGAGGGTGCCCGTGGCCTCCATCAGCCGGTCGGCCAGGGTGGATTTCCCGTGGTCGATGTGGGCGATGATGGAAAAATTGCGGATGTGCTCGATGCGCATTCCTACCACTTGCCGGCGTTTATGATTTTTCGGCGGAAGAATTCCAGCGTGCGGGCGAGACCTTCCTCCAACGACGTTTCAGGATACCATCCCAGCTCGTAGGACGCCATCCTGTTTTCGAGGCAGGAGCGCCGCTGCTCCCCCGGCATGGCCGGACCGTGGATCTCCTCCTGCCGGCTCCCGGCCAGGTCCCGCAGGATCCGGAAGACCGTGTTGACGCTCGTCTCGACCCCCGTGCCGATGTTGACGGAGAGCCCATCGCCCCGGGAGAGGGCGTCGAGATTCGCGCGCACCACGTCCCCGACGTAGACGAAGTCCCGCGTCTGCTCCCCGTCCCCGTTCACGACGGCGGTCTGGCCCTTCAGGAGCCGCTCCGCGAAGATGGCGACGACCCCGGCCTCCCCGTGGGGGTCCTGCCGGGGGCCGTACACGTTGGAATAGCGCAGCGCCGTGTAGTCGAGGCCGTACTGGGCGCGGTAATAGTTGAGGTACAGCTCCACGGACATCTTGGCGGCGCCGTAAGGGCTCACCGGGCGGACCGGGTGGCTCTCGTCGGCGGGAAACCTCTCCTGCTCCCCGTACCCCGCCCCCCCCGAGGATGCGAAGATGAATTTCCGGACGCCGTTTCGCCTCGCCGACTCCAGGAGGCGGATCGAGCCCAGGATGTTGACCTGCGCGTCGAACTGCGGGTCGGCGACGGAGGCCCGCACGTTGATCTGCGCGGCATGGTGGATGAGGATCTCGGGGCGGAATGTCCGGACCGCCTCCGCGGCGGTGTCCGAGGCCACGTCGCACAGGACGAACCTCGCCTCTGCGGGGACCTGCTCCTTTTTCCCCGAGGACAGGTCGTCGATCACCATGACTTCGTTTCCGCCCGCCACGCAGGCATCCGCGACGTGCGACCCGATGAACCCCGCCCCTCCCGTGATCAGGATGCGCTTCATCCGGCATTCCCCCTTTTCCGTATCGTATTCAGGAACTCCGTCACGGCTTCCTC
>JBLNFH010000319.1:0-2769 GCA_050263475.1 Deltaproteobacteria bacterium | reverse complement strand
GGAAGAGGTTGCGGAAGAAGTCGCCGAGGCCGTGCAACCCCTTCTGGAGGGTGTCGACCAGCGGGTGCGTGGGATGCAGGGGGCACGTCTCCTGGGGGGCCGTCCCCTCGAGGAAGGCCGCGGTGAACGGCACGGGGGAGGCCGAGGTGGCCAGGTAGCCCGTTTCGGGGTCGATGACCGCGGTGACCACTCCCTGGGGAACCGCCGCGGCGCGCGGCCCGGCGGCGGGGTAGAGCGACTTCATGAACCGGGTCCAGATCCGCAGCGCCCCGGCGGCGCCGGAGAGGCCGGTGTCCCCCCCGGAATCTGTCCCCACCCAGACGGCGCAGACCACTTCCGGCGTGTATCCCACGAACCAGGAGTCGCGATAATCGTCGGTCGTGCCGGTTTTTCCGGAGACCGGGAAACGGATCCCGGCGGCGTGTGCCGAGACGGCGGTGCCACGGTCGAGCACCCCCTCCAGGGCATAGGAGACAAGGTAGGCCGCGCGGGGATCCACGGCCTGTGTGCCGCCCGCCTTTCCGGAGTAGACCGCCTCGCCCTCGGCGCCCAGGATCGAGTCCAGCGGGTGCGGCTCATAGCGGATCCCTCCAGAGGCCAGGGTGGCATAGGCGTAGGCAAGTTCCACCGGGGTGACCTCGAAGCTTCCCAGCGCCAGCGAGGGGACGGGCGCAAGTGGGCTCGTGATGCCGGCATCCCGCGCGGTCGAGACGACCTCGGGGAGGCCGATTTGCGTCGCGAGACGGACGGTCGCGGTATTGACCGAGTTCTCGATCATCCTGCGGACGGTGATGACGCCGTACCGCTTTCCCTCGAAGTTGGCGGGGGTCCACATCCCATCCCGCGTGGGGATGGAGATCGGCTCTCCGGAGACCGTCGTCGCCAGCGTCACCTTCCCCTTGCCCTTGGCCGTCTGCTGCATCGCCGCGAGGAGGACGAACGGCTTGAAGGCGCTGCCGGGCTGGCGCCGGGCATCGGCGGCCCTGTTGAACTGCGTTTCGCCGTACCCGCGCCCGCCCACCATCGCGGTCAGCTCGCCCGTGGCGGGATCGACCGCCACAAGCGCGGCCTGGAGCGTCCCGGCCGCGTTCCTTCCGGTTCGCTCGATCTCAGCCAGCCCCTGCGCGACGGCGGCCTCTGCGGCGGACTGGTGAAACGGGTCCAGGGTGGTGTAGATCCGGTAGCCCGCGCGGTACAGGTACGGCTTCTCCTCCCCGATGCCGTCCTCCGCAATCTTCTGCACGTAGTCCGCGAAATACTCCCCGCCGCGCGCAGGCAAGGGCCTGGGGTTCGTGCGGACCGGGGAGCGCTCGGCTCTTTCGGCTTCCCGGGAGTCGATCATCCGCAGCTGCGCCATCCGGGAGAGGACCCAGTTCCTCCGTTCCCTGGCGGCCAGGGGCTGTCGAAGCGGCGAGTACCGGTTGGGCGATCGGATGATCGCGGCCAGCAGGGCGGCCTCTTCCAGGGAGAGCTCTCCCACGGTCTTGGAGAAGTAGGCCCGGGCCGCCTCCTCGACGCCGTAGATCCCCCGGGTTCCCTCCTGCCCGAAATAGATCTTGTTCAGGTAGGCTTCCAGGATCTGCTTCTTGGTGAACCGGATCTCCAGCACCAGCGCCAGCTCCGCCTCGCGGAGCTTGCGCCACAGGCTTTTTTCGGGGGTCAGAAAGAAGTTCTTGGCGACCTGCTGCGTGATGGTCGACCCTCCCTGCGCGAAACGGAGGCGGCGCACGTTGGCGATCGCCGCCCGTACGATGCCCGGGAAGTCGATCCCGATGTGGGAATAGAAGCGGGCGTCCTCCGACGCGAGCACGGCGTCCTGGAGCCGCTTCGGGATCGAGGAGAGGGGCGCCATCCGCCGCGATTCCCTTCCGGGGCCGAAGATCCGCCCGACCTCCTCCGGCTCGAGCAGGACCTCTTCGAGCGGGGCGCCGGCGGCCGTCGACAGCGACGCGACGCGTCCCTCCTTGACCTCCATCTCGAAGGTGAAATCGCGGTCTTCCTGCTCCCCGTACCGGAACTTGCGTGCATGGACGCGTATCCTGCCCCCGTCCTCGGACCAGCTTCCCGCGGCGCTCGGCGCGCCGGTGACCTTCCGGTAGGAGAGGCGCTTGAGCCTTTCCGCCAGCCGCAGGTTTCCGAGGGAATCCCCCGGGTGGATCCGGGTGGGCCGGCCGTACAGGATCGACGGGACCTCCCATGCGTCCCGCGACATCCCCGCACCGACCTTGTAGAAGAGGTAGCCGGCGTGCAGGACGAGAAGACCGGCCAGCGAGAGGAGAATATATTTTTTCAGATGGTCCGCCCCGCGGCGGCGACGAAGGCCGTCAGCGATTTCATGGTTTCGCGGAACTTCTCGAAGGTGAGCGACTGCGGCCCGTCGGACAGCGCCTTTTCCGGGGTGGGGTGCACCTCGATCATCAGGCCGTCGGCGCCTGCCGCGATGGCGGCGAACGCCATCGGCGGCACGTAGGCCGCGTGCCCCGTCCCGTGCGAGGGATCGACGATGACCGGCAGGTGTGTGCGCTCCCGGAGGACCGGGATCGCGGACAGGTCCAGCGTGTTGCGCGTAGCGTCCTCGAAGGTGCGGATCCCGCGCTCGCAAAGGATCACCTGGCGGCTCCCCTCCGACAGGCAGTACTCGGCGCTCATCAGGTATTCGGTGATCGTCGTCATCATCCCCCGTTTCAGGAGGATGGGGCGCTTCGATTTCCCGACCCGCTTGAGCAGCGCGAAATTCTGCACGTTGCGGGCACCGACCTGCAGGATGTC
>JBLNFH010000318.1:0-3088 GCA_050263475.1 Deltaproteobacteria bacterium | reverse complement strand
ACGGCGATCCTGTCTCCGTAGACCCGCCGCAGCCGGGCCACGGAAAGAACCTTCGGTATCACGGGCGCCTCGTTTCCACCATGATTCCCCCTTGATTCCCCCAAAGTATACCCTGTCCCTGAACGTGGGACGGGTCGGTTTCCGCCGCCGTTTCATGGATGCCTGCAGATGGTATAGTGGACCAAAACGAAAGGGAGATCCCATCCATGAAGAAGTCGTTCGGGGCGAAGACGTTGATATTTCCCACTCCGGTGTGGATCGTGGGGACGTACGACAAGGGGGGGAGGGCGAACGTGATGGCCGCGGCCTGGGGAGGGATCTGCTGCTCCCGGCCGCCCTGCGTGGCCGTCTCCCTTCGAAAGGCCACCTACTCGTACGGGAACATCGTGGACCGGAAGGCGTTCACGATCAGCGTGCCCTCCGAAGCCCATGCGCGGGAGGCGGATTACATCGGCATCGTTTCCGGAAAGAACGTCGACAAGTTCGCCGCCGCCGGGCTCACTCCCGTCCGCAGCTCTCTCGTGGACGCGCCGTACGTCGGCGAATTCCCCTTCGTCGTCGAATGCCGGCTTCTCCATACGGTCGAGATCGGCCTGCACACCCAGTTCATCGGGGAGATCCTGGACGTCAAGGTGGAGGAATCCGCGTGCGGCGAGATGGGGCTGCCCGACATCGAGAAGGTGAGGCCGATCCTGTTCGACCCGGAGATCAACACCTACCACGGGGTCGGCAGGAAAATCGGCCGCGCCTATTCCATCGGCAAAGAAATCCGATGAGTGGAATCGGCGGTTCCGGGAACCGTTTCCGCCCGATCTATTTCAGCTCCTGGTCCCAGCTCTTCTTGCCCTCGGGATCGTGCCAGCCCTGGAAACGAAGCTCGTGGGGCACGTCCCGCACCTTCCAGTACCCGTTGTTGCCGCTGACATATGTCCGGAGCGATTCCAGGACCTTGGCGTAGTCCTTCCGGTCCTGTTCGACGAGCTTCGCGTCGGAGACCCGCGCGTTCAGGAACTGGATGGTTGCATTTCGAAGCAATTCCAGATCCCCCCGGGGCCACTGCACCAGGACGAGGTCGTTCCCGGGATTCTTGTCGCCGTCGTTGGCCGAAAGGATCTGCCTCAGCTTGAAGCCTTGCTGCCTGAGGTTTTCACCGTACGACGAGATGACGTGGTCGCGGCCGACGCTCAGGACCAGCGCCTGCTGGGCCGGGGTCAACTTGTTCCACACGGTCTTGTTGATGATCATGTAGGTGATCAGAAACTGCTGGTGCCAGCCGGGGAAGTGCAGGTACCGGGTTCCCACGGTACCGGGATTGCCCTCGGGAAGTCCGAACAGCTGGGAGTAGTCGTCGAGAGGGGTGGCGAACTCATACGCCTGGAGCTGGCCGTCCGCCACGGCCTTGACCAGGGACCCGCCCCCGGCGAGGGCGGTGACGAACTTGATGTTCTTTTTCGGGATGACGCCGCCCGAAACCAGGTTGTCGCATGCGCGGTCGAGGACGTACTGGGCCGGCGGCAGGTAGCGGAACGTCCAGTTCTGCTGGCACAACCCCGCCAGCCCGATGCCGGGAGTCGATCCGGCATTGCCGACCGGGAGCATGAAGTAGCCCGAGCCTTGCTGGGGGCTTCCTACGATGGGGACCGCTACGATGTTTTTGCCGCTGTTGCCCAGCAATTGCTGGAGCTGGTCCAAGCCGGTCGCCTTGCCGTCGTCGACGGATTTGCCATAGAGAAAACCGATGAACTCGTCGAAGGTGGGGCCGAAGGGAATTCCCGAATTGTAGATAAACCCCCACGCCGGGTTGAGGTCCGACCCCGATATGTAGGCGGCGTCGAAACCCGCACCGCCGGCCAAGGGACCTCCCGCTTCGACTGCGGCTACGATATTTTTGAACGCGTTGGGGATTGCCGGGGTCGGTGCGTACCTGGTGAACTTGACTTGCCCGGCCTCGCCGAGAACCGTCGCCGAAAGAGTTCGAAGCTTGACGGCATATTCATCCGCGGGGGGGCCGATCGCCGCCGAGTTGCCGAAACTGCGGAAGGTTATCTCCAGCGCCATGGAGGACGGAGCCGCCAGCAAGATCCCGCTGGCGAAGGCAGCGGCCGCGGCCCCGACGCGCACCATCGTTCTTTTATACGTTTCCATGCGTCATCCCCTTTCCCGGACCGGTCAATATCTGCTGAAACCCATGAAATCCATTGTACTCTGTCATTTCGGCCCCGGGATTCGGATCGCGATCCGAATGGCCGACCCCGGGGTATGAGACGGGATTCCGGAAATGACGAGGGACAACAAAAACCGGGTCTGGGCGAGCGTCCTATGGATCGGGACGGTCCTCATCGCCTGGAAGTGTTTCATCCCTTTTGCAATCGGACGGACATCGGAGTACGTCGGCGCGGGGGCCGTGCTTCTCGTCCTGTGGTGGGCGGGGATGATCGTCGTGCGGGAAAAAATCGATTGGTTCGACAAGGATTGATCCCCCCGTACCGGGTCTATTTCCGCCGGTAGAGGCCGATCCGTTCCGCCTGGCCGAGGATGTGCCCCTTCATCGCCTGTTCGACCTGGGTCTTCGTGGCTCCCGCTTTCAGGGGGAGGGGGGCGTCCAGGGCGTACAGCTTGAAGAAATACCGGTGCGTCCCGGAAGGCGGGCAGGGGCCGCCGTACTTCTGGTTCCGGAAATCGGTCGTTCCCTGGATCGCTCCTTGCGGGACGGAATTCTCCCGGATCTGCCCGGCTCCGGCCGCGATGTTCCACACCACCCAGTGAACCCAGGTGCCCGCCGGGGCGTCCGGGTCGTCGACGATCAGGGCGAGGGAGGCGGTCTTCTCCGGGACGTTCGCGAAGGAGAGGGGCGGGTTCACGTTGGCGCCGTCGCAGGTGTACTTCGACGGGATCATCCCGTTATGGGAAAACGCCGCGCTGGAAATCGAGAGATCGCTCATGCTCCTTTCCTCCCCGGGAACGCTTCCGATCAGGATAACGGACAAGAAGGCCGCCGCCGACAACAGGATCGTGAACGTTTTCATGGGCTCTCCCGGACATAAGATGAGCCGCCCCCCCGCCGATGGGTGGCGAATCCATTCGTAAG
>JBLNFH010000317.1:0-2704 GCA_050263475.1 Deltaproteobacteria bacterium | reverse complement strand
CAGGCGCCGATCCTGCTGATCGGCCGCGTCGAGACCGACGAGACCTCCACCAAGGTGATCGCCGGCGAGATCTGCCGGATGGAGAATGTGCGCGAGCGGCTCGCGAAATCGGTGCACCTGCAGCTGCGCATGGACCGGATGACGGCGCCGGACATCGCGGGGCTGCGCGCGACGCTGGCCAGGCACGCCGGCGAAAAGAAGGGGTACCTGCACCTGGTCCGGGAAGGGGAGTACGAGGCCGTCGTCGCGCTGCCGGATGCCTTCGGGATCGCGCCCTCCCTGGAGCTGGCGCTCGAGCTCAAGGGCCGTTTCGGCTACGACGTGCTGCGCCTTCGTTGATGCAGATCCCCCGGGACAAGCACGAGAAAGCCTGGCTGGTGTGGGCCCAGCGGAAACGCCCCCCCGCCCCCGGAGGGCATCTTCCCTCGGACCTCATGGAAGAACTGAAGAGCCTGGTCAAGGCGGCGGGGGCCGTTGTCGCCGGCGGGCAGGCGCAGGCGGTCTCCTCGGAGAACCCGGCCACCCTGATCGGCAAAGGGACCCTCGAGCGGCTCAAGGAGACGGTCCGGGAGAACGGCGTCGAGCTGGTCGTCTTCCAGAACCTCCTCCGGCCGAAGCAGCAGATGCTCCTCGAGCGCGAGCTGGAGGTCAAGGTCCTCGACCGGCGGGAAGTAATCCTCGACATCTTCGCCCAGCGCGCCCGCACGAAGGAAGGGAAGCTGCAGGTGGAGCTCGCCCAGCATTCGTTCCGGCTGGGCCGGCTGATCGGGGGCCGCAAGGAGCTCTCCCGGCCGGGGGGCGGGATCGGGACCCGGGGGCCGGGGGAGAAGAAGCTCGAGGAGGACCGGCGCAAGATCCGCGCGCAGCTTCGCCAGATCGAGCGGGAGCTTTCCGTCGTGCGGCGCACGAGGACGCTGCACTACCGGAGGCGCAAGGAGATCGGGTTCCCCGTCGTGGCCCTGGTGGGGTATACCAACGCGGGGAAATCGACGCTGTTCAACCGGCTGACCGGCGCGGACGTCTTCGTGGCCGACCAGCTCTTCGCGACGCTCGACCCCACGGCGCGCAAGTTCCGGCTGCCCGGGGATAAGGAAGCGATCCTGGTGGACACGGTCGGATTCATCCACGACCTGCCGGTCGAGCTGCGGGAGGCGTTCCTGGCCACCCTGGAAGGGATCGGCGAGGCGGACCTCCTGGTCCATGTCGTGGACGGCAGCTCGGAGAGGATGGAGGAGAACGTCGCGTCGGTCGAATCGATCCTGGCCGCCCTTCAGTTTGCGGAGAAGCCCGCCCTGCTCGCGGTCAACAAGTCGGACCGGGGGATCTCGGGCGGACCCGTCCCCGGCGATGCCTACCGCGTTTCCGCCGCGACCGGAGAGGGGATCGAGAGCCTGCTTCGGGCCATCGAGGGAGGAATATGTCTGCACCGTCCCCAAAGGAACGGTTTGACCAGGCCCGCCTGATCAACATCGCCAACGCCCTCACGGCGATCCGGGTCGTCCTGGTCCCGCTGTTCGCGCACCTGCTGATCTCGGGAAGGGTCCGGCTGTCCCTGGCCGTGTTCGCCGTATGCGGGATCAGCGACGGGCTGGACGGGGTGCTGGCGCGCTGGCTCAAGCAGCGGACCGTCGTGGGCTACTACCTGGACCCGATCGCCGACAAGCTGCTGATGGCCACCAGCTTCATCGTGCTCGCCTACGTCAAGATCCTTCCGGAATGGCTGACCGTCCTGGTGATCAGCCGGGACCTGTTCATCCTGGTGGGCAGCGTCCTCATCCTTCTCCTCGTGGGATCGGAGAACATCCGGCCGACCGCCCTCGGCAAGCTGAACACCGTTGTGCAGATCCTGACCGTCCTCTACTTTCTCGCCAACCGGGCATTCCCGTTGCTCGCACGCAACCTGGGCGGGGAAATGGAGCAAACGGTCTCCGGCGTCGTCGTGGCCCTTTGCGCCCTGGCCACGGTGGCCTCCGGCGTCCACTACATGGCCCTCGGGTTCCGGCAACTCTCCGATGCATGATGGGGTAACGGTCGAATCCATAGCGAAGGGCAGCCTGGCGCAGCGGGCGGGAATCGTTTCCGGGGACCGGGTCCTTTCCGTTTCGGGGGAGCCGGTCGAAGACCTGCTGGATCTTCATTTCCTCACCAGCCGGGCGAGGTTCCGCCTCCAATGGGCCGATTCCCGGGGGGAAACCCGGGAAAGGGAGTTCCGGCCCGGGGGCGCGGGGCTGGGGATCCATCCCGAGCCGATCCGGGTGCGGAGATGCCGCAACCGGTGCGTGTTCTGCTTCGTCCACCAGCTTCCCCGGGGGCTGCGCCGCAGCCTGTATATCAAAGACGAGGACGTGCGCCTTTCCTTCCTCCACGGGCAGTACGTGACCTTTTCCGACGTCACGGAGGAAGAGACCCGGAAAATCCTCCGATACCGCCTCTCGCCGCTCTACGTGTCGATCCACACCGCGGACGCGGAGCTGCGCCGGAAGATGCTCGGCAACCCCCGGGCGGCCGACATCCTGGAGGTCATGAAGCGGCTGATCCGCGGGGGGATCACCCTGCACGGCCAGATCGTCGTCTGCCCCGGCATCAACGACGGCAGCGAGCTTGCGCGCACCCTCGAAGCGCTGACGGCCCTTCGCCCCGGCCTTGCCACGGTCGCCGTGGTTCCGGTAGGGCTTACCTCTCACCGGGCTGGATTGCCGCCGCT
>JBLNFH010000316.1:0-3120 GCA_050263475.1 Deltaproteobacteria bacterium | reverse complement strand
TCACCTTGATCCTCTCCTCCTGCTGCACCGCGCCCACACCTGCGCACTGCGGGCACCCCTTGCGCCCCGAGCGGCCCGTGCCCCCGCAGGATGGGCACGCCCGGGGACGGGTGTAGCCGATCTCCCGAACCGTGCCGTGCGCCATGTCGAGAAACTCCACCGAGAGCTCCAGGTGGACATCGCGCTCCCGACCCGCCTGGGCGAACCCGCCCCGTCCTCCGCGCAGCAGGTCGCCGAAAATTTCATCGAAATCGACGGTCTCGGTATGGTACACCCGCCCGCCCGGCTCGAAACCGAAGCCGCCGGCCCCTCCGAACGGCCCTTCCCGCCGGAACCCCCCGGAGAAGGCCCCGCTCCGGACGGCGTCGTACTCCTCCCGCTTCCTTTTGTCGCTTAAAACCTCGTTGGCCTCGTTGATCTCCTTGAACCGCGCCTCGGCCGCCTTGTCCCCCGGGTTGAAATCCGGATGGTGCTTCTTGGCCAGCCGCCGGAACGCCTTCTTGATCTCCTCCTCCTTGGCGTTCTCCGGCACGCCGAGGATCGAATAGTAGTTCTTTTTCGGATCCATCACGGATGGACCCCCTTTCCCGGGGGACGCCCCGGGGGAGCCAGGGCGCCCCCCCGGTTCCCGGACCCGCCTGCCGCTATTTCACGTCGACCTTGATCTGCTTGGGCTTCGCCAGCGCCTTCTTGGGGAGCTGCACCTCGAGCACCCCGTCCTTGAACTTCGCGCTGATCTTGTCCTGCTCCACCGAGGTGGGCAGGGAGAACGAGCGATGGAAGGAACCGTAGGCGCGCTCGATCCGATGGTAGTTCTCTTCCTTGACCTCCTTCTCGAACTTCCGCTCCCCGTGCAGGGAAAGAATGCCGTCCTTGACCTCCACGCCGATCTGCTCCTTCTCCACGCCCGGCAGCTCCGCCTTGACGACGACGGCTTCGTCGGTTTCGTAAATGTCGACCGCGGGGGTCCACATCCCCTTCGCGAACACCTCGTCGCGCCCCCGCGTGCGGGAAAAGGTGTCCTCGAAGAGCTGGTTCATCTTGTCCTGGATCCCCGACAAGTCCCGTAACGGGTCCCACCAACGAACGATGGCCATGGTTTCTCCTCCTTTCTTCCGGCCTGTATCGTGAGCCGGCCCGGCCGGACTGCCGGGCCGGCGGTGTTCAACGCATTCCGCTGGTTCAGGCGGCCACCGTGATCTGTTTCGGCTTGGCCGCTTCCTTCTTCGGGAGATGGATCTCCAGAATGCCGTTTTTCATTTTTGCGGTGATTTTCTCCGCATCGACGGAGCCCGGAAGCGTGAACGATCGGTGGAAGGCGCCATAGGACCGCTCCATGCGGTGATAGCTCTCCTCCTTGACCTCCCGCTCGAGCTTCCGCTCTCCGCGCAGGGTCAGGACGCCTTCCTTGTACTCGACCCCGACCTGGTCCTTCTCCATGCCGGGCAGCTCCGCGGTGACGACGATAGCGTCATCCGTCTCATAGATGTCGACGGTCGGAGCCCAGCCCCCGAGGGCGAGCTCCCCTTCGCGACCGCCTCCCGGGCGGCCGAAGAAGTCCTCGAAAACCTGGTTCATCCGGTGCTGCATGGTTGACAGCTCCCTGAACGGATCCATCCAACGAACGATTGCCATGGTCCTTCCTCCTCTCTTCCGGCTTGGAGTTCCCGCCGGATCCTCGTTATCCCGGGATTTATTTTTTCCCCGGGTCTTCGTATTCCGCTTCGACGACATCCCCTTCCGGACCCTTCCCTCCCGCGGGACCCCCCGCAGCCTCCCCCTCCCCGCCCTGCGGGGGGGGCTGGGAAGCCGCCTGCTGGTACATCCTTTCCGCAAGGGCATGCGACTCCTTCATCAGCTTGTCCGCCGCGGCGCGCAGGGTCGCCTCGTCCTCGGACTTGAGGGACTCCTTCGCCTCGGACACGGCGGCGTCGACCCTGGACGCCAGGTCGGCGGGCACCTTGTCGCGGTTCTCCCGGACCGTCTTTTCCGTGTTGTAGATCAGCGAGTCGAGGTGGTTTCTCGCCTCGATGACGGACTTGCGCTTCCGGTCCTCGTCGGAGTGCGCCTCCGCCTCCTTCACCATCTTGTCGATGTCCTCCTTGTTCAGGCCGGTGGACGCCGTGATCGTGATCTTCTGCTCCCGGCTTGTCGCGGTGTCCTTCGCGTTGACGTGCAGGATGCCGTTGGCGTCGATGTCGAAGGTCACCTCGATCTTGGGAATGCCGCGGGGCGCCGAGGGGATTCCCTCCAGGTGGAACCTGCCCAGCGTCCGGTTCGCAGCGGCCATCTCCCGCTCTCCCTGGAGGACGTGCACCTCCACGCTGGTCTGCCCGTCCGCCGCCGTCGTGAAGAACTCGCTCTTGCGCACCGGGATCGTGGTGTTCCTTTCGATGAGCTTCGTCATCACGCCGCCGAGGGTCTCGATCCCCAGCGAAAGCGGCGTCACGTCCAGCAGCAGGATATCCTTGACCTCGCCCCCCAGGACCCCCGCCTGCACGGCCGCGCCGGCGGCCACGACCTCGTCGGGGTTGACTCCCTGGTGGGGGTCCTTCCCGAAGAATTTCCTGACCATCTCGACGACCTTCGGGATCCGGGTGGACCCGCCGACGAGGACGACCTCGTCGATCTTTCCCACCGCGAGCCCCGAATCCCGGATCGCCAGCTCGCACGGCTTGAGCGTCCGGTCCAGAATGTCCTGCACCATCTGCTCGAACCGCGCCCGGGTGAGCTTCAGCTGCAGGTGCTTCGGCCCCGTCGCGTCCGCCGTGACGAACGGCAGGCTGATCTCGGTCTCCAGCACCGACGACAGGTCGATCTTCGCCTTCTCGGCCGCCTCCTTCAGGCGCTGCAGCGCCGTCCGGTCCTTGGCCAGGTCGATCCCCTGGTCCTTCCTGAACTCCGTAATGATCCACTCGATGATCCTCTGGTCGATGTTGTCCCCACCCAGGTGCGTGTCGCCGTTGGTGGCCTTCACCTCGACCACGTGGAGCAGGGCGCCAACATTGCCGTCTACGACCTCGGCGGCGGCACGTTCGACGTCTCGGTCCTCCAGCTCTCGCAGGGGATCTTCGAGGTCCGCTCCACCGCGGGCGACACGTTCCTCGGCGGCGAGGACTT
>JBLNFH010000315.1:0-4984 GCA_050263475.1 Deltaproteobacteria bacterium | reverse complement strand
GGCGCAATCAGGCCTTCATTGCCACAAAGTTCGGCATTGTTTTCGATGAAAAGGAGGCTGGTACGGAGCTTCCAACCGGTTGGGGCTTCTCGCTCAAGATCAATGGCAAACCGGATTATGCCCGCAAGGCTCTTGTCGCAAGCCTCAAGCGCCTGGGGATCGACGTCATCGATCTATGGTACGCGCATTACCCCGATCCCGGCACACCGATTGAAGAGACGGTCGCGGCGATGGCGGAGGAGGTACGGGCAGGAAAGGTGCGCTACCTGGGGCTGAGTAACGCTACGGCCGAGCAAGTTCGGCGTGCCCATTCGGTTCATCCGATAAAGGCAGTCCAGTACGAGTACTCCCTCTGGCGGCGGGAGGCGGAGACGGCCCTTCTGCCGACGCTGCGCGAACTTGGGATCGCACTGGTCGCATGGTCTCCTCTTGGCAGCGGATTCCTGACCGGGAACGTCGGCAGTCTCGATAAAAACGATTTTCGTCAGCACAACCCCCGGTATTCCGGGGAGAACCTGGCGAAAAACACCGACCGCTTTGCGCCTTTCATGCGGCTGGCCAAGGGAATGGGCGTGACACCGGCACAGCTGGCACTGGCGTGGCTGTTGCACCAGGGGCGGGACGTGTTCCCGATCCCTGGAACGCGGCGGCCTGAAAGGGTGGATGAGAATGCGCGTGCAGCGGAAATCGGCCTGGACCCGGAGACGCTGAATCGGGTCGATGAAATTGCCCCTCCCGGCATCGCGGCGGGTGCGCCGCTGCTGTAGCTGCCTCCCCCCTTATGCTGCGTAAAAGCGGGTGATGCCACCTGGTGCTATAGTGTCAGCTACGGGAGGAGCGCGTGAGACCGCAGTTGCCTGACATCGGCAAGGTATCTTCCGAAATCTTCGACGAAATTATCCTTCCGCGGTTGGGGCGGACACGCCCGGAAATCCTGGTGGGTCCCCGGCACGGGGTGGACGTAGGGGTCGTCGATCTGGGGAACGGACAGGTGATGGTGACCACGACCGATCCGATTTTCGTGGTGCCCCCCTACGGGTGGGAACGTTCCGGCTGGTTCGCCGTCCACATCCTTGCTTCGGATGCGGTTACGTCGGGGATCCGGCCGTCCTATATCACCATGGATTTGAATCTCCCCTTATCCATCACCCTGGAGGGCTTCGAAGCATTATGGTCGGTGATGCACCGGGAGTGCGAGAAAATCGGCATGGCCATCCTGTCCGGACACACCGGACGCTACGAAGGGTGCGGATATCCCATGATCGGCGGCGCGACCGTGATCGGCATCGGTCCCAAGGACCGGTATATCACCCCCGACATGGCGCGGCCGGGGGACGTCGTCATCATCACCAAGGGGGCGGCCATCGAAGCGGCCGGGTTGTTCGCCGTCACCTTTTCCCGGCAGGTGGCGGAGCGATACGGGGAGGCGGCGGCGCGGGAGGCCGAGGAGATCTTCTGGCAGATGTCCATCGTGGAGGACGCTCTTACCGCGGTGGAAGCGGGAGTGAGGGAAAACGGGGTGACCGCCATGCACGATGCCACCGAGTGCGGCGTTTGGGGCGGTTTGTTCGAGGTCGCCCAGGCGTCGGGAGTCGGCATGACGATCGATAAAGACAAGATCATCGTGCAGGACGCCGTGCGGAATGTATGCAACTTGTTCGGCATCGACCCGTACTCGTCGATCAGCGAGGGGACGCTGATCCTCACCTGCCGGCCGCACGTGGCAAAGGAAGTGATCCGGCGATTGGGCGACAAGGGGATCCCGTCCACCATGGTGGGCGAGATCGTGGAATCGCAACAAGGGATGCGCGTGTTCGAAAAGGGAGCGTCCCATGAATTGACGCATCCCAAGGTGGATCCCTTTTGGGCCGCCTTCGGCAAAGCCGCCTCGCAGGGCGGCTGACCTGCCGCGATCCGCCGGCAACCCGGGGATTTCCCAGGAATTCACGCAATGGCCGACAGACCATCTCCCACCCGCTGGCGGCTCTATGTAATCACCGATGAGCGGCTGGGCCGTGGGCGGTCGCACCTCCAGATCGCGGAAGCGGCGATCCGGGGCGGGGCCGATGTCGTTCAGCTTCGGGACAAGGCCGCCTCCAGCCGCCGGCTTTACGATATTGCGCTTCAATTGCGCCGGCTTACCCGCGAGGCGGAGGTGCCCTTTGTCGTTAATGACCGCCTCGACGTTGCAATGGCCGCCGACGCCGACGGGGTTCACATCGGCCGGGAGGATCTGCCCGCATCCGTGGTGCGCAGGATCCTTGGCCCCGTCAAGATCCTGGGGGTCTCGGCCGAGACGGTCGAGGAGGCTGTGGCGGCGGAGCGGGATGGAGCGGACTACCTGGGGGTGGGTCCGGTTTTCGAGGCCCGGGGAACCAAGGCGGACGCGGGAGAACCCCTGGGCCTCGACCTGATCGCACGGATCCGCCGGGAGTGCCGTCTTCCCATTGTCGCCATCGGAGGGATCCATGCCGAAAACGCACGGTTGGTGCGGGACGCGGGAGCAGACGCGGCGGCGGTGATCTCCGCGGTCGTTTCGGCGGACGATGTCGCGGAAGCAGCCAGGCTGTTGAAGTACGTGCTTTGCGACAGAAGGAAAGACCTGTAAAAAAGGTTTCCGAAGGGCGGGGACCTTCTCGGGATCGAGCGAATGCTACCGGAGGGCGGCGGAGAATGAAGAAGGCGCTGACGATTGCCGGCTCCGACAGTGGTGGAGGCGCCGGAATCCAAGCGGACCTCAAGACCTTCATGGCCTTCGGCGTCTACGGGATGTCGGCCATAACCTCCATCACCGCCCAGAATACCGTGGGCGTGCAGGGAATCTTCGACGTTTCGCCCGAATTTGTCCGGGAGCAGATTCGAAGCGTCATGACGGATATCGGAACCGACGCCGCCAAAACCGGGATGCTGTCCCGTGCGGGCATCGTCAGGGCGGTGGCGGAAGCGGTCCGCGAATTTCGGATTCCCAACCTGGTCGTCGACCCGGTCATGGTCGCAAAGAGCGGCGCTTCCCTGCTGGCGCCCGATGCGCGCATGGCGCTCTGCGAGGAATTGCTGCCGCTTGCCACGGTCATCACCCCCAACCTTTTCGAGGCCGAGGCGATTCTGGGGAGAAGCATCGAGGATCTGGAGGCCATGAAAAAGGCCGCGCGGGAGCTGAAAACCACCGGTTGCCGGTGGGTGGTAGTGAAGGGCGGCCGGCTGGACATCGAATCCCAGGCCGTCGACGTGCTGTGCGACGGCAGGGTACTCATTTTGCTCCGGTCGCCGCGATCGGAATCCCGGTGCACCCACGGAAGCGGCTGCACCTTCGCCTCGGCCATCACCGCCGGACTGGCCAAGGGGCTGGCGCCGCCGCACTCCGTCAAGCGGGCCAAGGATTATGTCACCGAGGCCATCCGGAAAGGGATACCGATGGGAAGGGGTCACGGTCCCGCCAACCATCTGGCCGGCGTCTCCGGCAAGTGGTGATCCGTTAGGGCAGGATCAGGCGCTGCGCGCGTTCGTAGAAGAAGTAATCCCACGCCCAGTTGATCAGGACGACCAGGCGATTTCGGGAGCCGATCAGCTTGTAGATGTGGACGATCAGCCACAACGCCCACGCGGGGAAGCCGGTGAAGGAGCGCCCGCCGATGTGGGCCACCGCCGCGTTCCGCCCGAGGATGACCATGACCCCCGGATCCCGGTAGCGGAAAGGGAGCGGCTCGCCTCCCCCGATGCACCGCAGGATGTTCCGGGCGGCTGCGGTTCCCTGCTGAATCGCCACCGGCGCCATCATCGGCAGGGGGCGCCCGACTTCCTCCATGTACGCGATGTCGCCGACCGCGTACACCTCCGGATGCCCGACCACCTGGAGCGTGGGCAGCACGGCCAGCCGCTCGCCGCGGACGATCGGCAGCCCGGCCGACCGGACGATGGCTTCGCCGCGGACTCCCGTCGTCCAGATCGTGGTCTCCGTGGGAATCGCCAAGCCCTCTTTCAAGCGAACCTCCCGGGAGGTCACCTCGTTCACCGTGGCATTCAGGCGGACAGAGACGCCGATCCGGCGCAATCGCGACATGGCGTAAGCGCGCAACCGTTCCGGGAGGCCGGGGAGCAGGCTGCCCTGCGCCTCCAGCAACTCCACGCGTACCTCGCTGCAATCGAGCGCCGGGAAATCCTTGGCAAGCGGGCCGCGGATGAGCTCGGCCAGGGCCCCGGCGAATTCGACTCCGGTGGCGCCCCCGCCGACGATGACGAAGGTCAACAGGTGACGGCGCACCTGCGGGTCCTTCTCCTGCGCCGCCCGTTCGAAGCAGCCCAGGATCCGGTTCCGTAACGCGATCGCCTCCTCCATCGTCTTCAGGGGAAGTGCATTTGCTGCCGCCCCGGGAACGCCGAAGAAGGCGGACGTGCTCCCCGCCGCGAGAATCAGGAAATCGTAGGGGTAAACCCGGTCCGCCGTCTTCACGGTCCGCGAGGAGAGATCCACTTCGGTGACCTCGGCCATCCCGAAAGTGACGTTGGAAATTCCCCGAAGGATGCCGCGCACCGGGTAAACGATGTCCTCCGGCTCCAGTTCCGCCGCCGCCACCTGGTAGAGCAAAGGCAGGAAGAGGTGGAAATTGTTCCGGTCCAGGAGCAGGACACCGACAGGCGCCCCGGCAAGGGCGCGGACCGCCCATAACCCCCCGAACCCCGCCCCGATGACCACCGTGCGCGGACGGTCAGGCATATGGTTCCCTGCCATCACAATCCTTGGATGACAAAGTGGAAGGAGTCGTTCGGTGCGGCTATCGGAAACGGGGAATCGGCGCCTTCCCCACGATCAATAGGTGGGGCCCTTCCTCCAGCACACGGAATCTTCCCACGTCCTGCCTCGGGGCGATGGCCCAATCGAACAGGGATTTCGCGTCCTCGAGAACCGGATCCCGCAGCGTTCGATAATACGTTTTCTGCATGCTTTCGTCATAGAGGCCGATGCACCCGTGGGAGCCCGGGTACC
>JBLNFH010000314.1:0-3149 GCA_050263475.1 Deltaproteobacteria bacterium | reverse complement strand
GGCAAACTTGCGATCTGGTCGGAACCGGGCAAGGGGACGAGGATCCAGGTGTTCATCCCCGTCCCGACCTGACCGGGGACGACGGGTATTTTCGGAGAGGCGAGGTAGAGATGGCGAAGATCCGGATTCTCGTAGCGGACGACCACGCCCTGGTGAGGGAGGGCATCATCGCGATCCTCAAGCTTCACGACGACATCGAGGTCGTGGGAGAGGCCGCCGACGGGATGGAGACGATCCGGAAGGCGCAGAGTCTTCGGCCCGACATCATCCTGCTGGATATCGCGATGCCGGGGCTCGGGGGGCTCGAAGCCGCCATCGAGGTGAAGAAGACGAACCCCGAGATCCGGATCCTCGTGTTGAGCCAGTACGACGACCGGGAGTACGTCAGCCGGCTGATCAAGGCCGGCGTCTCCGGGTACATCCTGAAACACGCCGTGGGGACCGACCTCATCTCGTCCATCCGGGCGGTCGCAAGGGGGGAGTTCTACCTGTATTCCGCGATCGCATCGTCCGTGATCGGGGATTACTTGAGCCGGAGGGACGCTGCCGCGGAGGATCCTTACGAGAGGCTGACGGACCGGGAAAAGCAGGTACTGAAGCTGATCGCCGAAGGGCACTCCCACAAGGAGATCGCGAGCCTGCTCGACATCAGCGTGAAGACCGTCGTCGCCCACTACGCGAACTTCCAGGAAAAGCTGGATATCCGGACGCGCGCGGGGCTGATCAAGTTCGCGTACCAGAGGGGGATCGTGAAATAGGCCGGCGCCTCCTTTACGGAAGCGCCGGCCGGTGTGCAAGGAGGCTACGGAAGCTTCTTGCCGGTCTTCTGGAGGATCGTCTCCCAGAGGTCGGCATGCTCCTCTTCCGCGGCCGTGATCTCTTCCATCATCAGGCGGGTGGTGGAGTCCCCGAGTTCGTCGGCGAGCTTGATGACGGTCTTGTAGAACTCGATGGCGCCGTACTCCCCATCGAGATCGTCCTGCATCATTTTCCGGAGGTCCCCGCCGGTCTTGACCGGGGCGGGTTTCGGGGAGGGATTTCCCTCCAGGAAGTTGATCCGTTCGGCGACGCGTTCCGCGTGCTTCATCTCGTCCATGCTGGTCTTCTCGAAGAGCGGAAGGATCGCCGCGCTCTCCATCCCGTCCCCCGTCCAGTGGTGGTGGAGATACTGCAGGATGGCGCCGATCTCCATCTCCAGGACCTTGTTCAAGGCATCGATGATCTTCGGGTTCCCCTTCATGAGCCACCTCCGGTATGGATGCTGGAATGGGGCCGGTGCGCGGCCCGTCGATGCATTCGGCAATGGTGATATGATAACAGGAGACCGGATGGGAGAAGGGGTTTTTTGCAGGGCGATGCCGGCGGGATTTGACGTTGACCCCCCGCATGACGGTTTGTATAATTCCTTTTCGCCATTGGATCGGACGGTGAGTGTAGCTCAGTTGGCAGAGCACCAGGTTGTGGCCCTGGTGGTCGTGGGTTCAATCCCCATCACTCACCCCAAATTTGCGCCTGTAGCTCAGGGGATAGAGCACCGGCCTCCGGAGCCGGGTGCGGAGGTTCGATTCCTCCCAGGCGCGCCAAGCTTTTTGAAATAGCGCATTATTGAGGAATCGAACCGGCGAGGGGCGCCGACGGGCAGGAGGAAAAGCGCGACCTTGTGGAGCGCGACAGCCCCGAGCCGCGCCGCAAAGGGCGCAGGCGATGCCGCCGGAGCCTCAGGCGGGCGATTCCTCCCAGGCGCGCCAAGTTCTTTTGAAGCGTGGGCCATTAGCTCAACCCGGCAGAGCAGCTGACTCTTAATCAGGAGGTTGAAGGTTCGAATCCTTCATGGCCCACCAGTAAAATCAAGGGGTTACGGCTCAGGCCGTAGCCCCTTTTTCTTTGGATTGGGAACAAATAACTGGACGAGGGTTGACCGTGTCCCCGTTCTAAGATACGGGTGGACCGATCACGGGGGCTGATTATGAGCCTTCCGCTCCTTTAAACCCCGCCGCTTGAAAAATCGTCTTCTCGCCGGATGCGGTTCGACGAGCCGACAGCGCAGGCCGAAAACTGCCTGAACCCCTTCCTGGAACTCCGCGCGCGATCGCCGCGTCGGGGGCCCGTCAGTTGTAGCCGGCCTCGCCGTGCTGGGAGAGGTCGAGCCCCATGACTTCTTCCTCGTCCGTCACCCGAAGCCCCATCGTTTTTTCGAGGAACTTGAGGATCCCGTAGGTCACCGCGAAGGTGTAGACGAGAATCACCCCGACGGCGAGCGCCTGAACGGCGAGTTG
Organism: Deltaproteobacteria bacterium; assembly: GCA_050263475.1. Lineage (GTDB taxonomy): Bacteria > Desulfobacterota > Deferrimicrobia > Deferrimicrobiales > Deferrimicrobiaceae > FEB-35. The sequence goes on along the minus strand of JBLNFH010000314.1, from coordinate 873 downwards.
CCTCGGATTGCCGTAGAAGAGACCGTTGGATCCTCCCGGGTTGACGGCGACCGTCGCGAATAGCCCCGTTGCGAGCATGCCCAGGATTCCCCCGACCCCGTGGACGCCGACGACGTCCAGCGAATCGTCGTATCTGAACGTGACCTTTAGCATCACGGCGACGTAGCACACGACCCCGGCGACCAGACCGATCGCAAGGGCTGCGGGCGGTGTCACGAACCCGGAAGCCGGAGTGATCGTCCCGAGCCCGGCGATGCACCCGGATGCGGCCCCCAGCACGGTGGGTTTCCCCCGGTGGTACCACTCCGTGAGCATCCACGAGACGGTCGCCCCGGCGGCCGACATGTGGGTAGCCACGAAAGCGCTCGAAGAGAGGCCGTCCGCCGCGAGGGCGCTCCCGGCGTTGAACCCGAACCAGCCGAACCATAGGATGGCCGCCCCCAGTACCGTCATAGGGAGGTCGTGCGGCGCCAGGTTGTCGTGCCCGTACCCCTTCCGTTTCCCGATAACGAACACCGCGGCAAGCGCGCTTACCCCCGCGGTGAGGTGGACGACCGTCCCCCCCGCGAAATCGAGGGCGCCGAGATTCCGCAGCCAGCCACCGATCCCCCACATCCAGTGCGCCACGGGGTTGTAGACGATAAGCGCCCAGAGGAGGGCGAAGACAAGATAGGCGGAGAATTTGAACCGCTCGGCGAAGGCGCCCGAGATGAGCGCCGGCGTGATCACCGCGAACATCATCTGGTAGATCATGAACGCCTGGTGAGGCACCGTCGACGCGTACCCCTTGAACGGCAGGTTGCCGACTCCGTTCAGGCCGAACCAGGAGGGATCGCCAATCAAACCGCCCAGGTCGGGTCCGAAGGCGAAGCT
>JBLNFH010000313.1:0-2811 GCA_050263475.1 Deltaproteobacteria bacterium | reverse complement strand
ATACCCGCAGTCGCACACCCAATGGATGTGGTCGAAATCGGACTTTTCCTTCACCATTTTCCTGCCGCACTCGCGGCAGAAGATACCTGCCTGATTCAAGCCCCCCCCCTGGATTGCCGGTTGATTACCGGCCCTGCTCCCCGAGCCGGATCTCCTTCACCTGCCCCCGGGCCCCGAAGGGCGGCAGCGGCTTGCCGTTCAGGGTCCCCACGACGCCCCCCGCGTTCCCGAACTTCAGCAGGATCCCCTTTTTCGCCTGGATGCTGAACTTGTCGCCGGGGTACAGCATGACTTCGACGGGCGCCTCGTTGTCGAGCGTATACATCATCCAGGTCTTCTCGCCGGCCTCGAGAAAGAGCTGGTAGGGCGATTTCACCGGCCCGACTCCCCCGACGGCGGCGACCGACCCCTGGGGCTCCACCGGTTTCTGCACGGCGGGCGCGGCGATCTCCGCGGGCCGGCTCCCCTCCGCCGGGGGGCCTCCCGGCACCGCCGCTGCGTTGTCTCCGCCCGCCGGCGGAGGGGCCTTCACCGCGTTTTCCGAAGGAGCCGGCGCGGGAATCGGCGCGGGCGCGGGAACCGGCGCGGGCGCGGGAACCGGCGCGGGGGCCTGCGGCACCGGCCGCGTGGCCGTCCTCGTGCCATACCAGGCCAGTGCCATGCCGAGAACGAGCACCACTGCGGCGGCCAGGCCGTAGGTGGTCCTCCGGCTTCCCCGCTGTCGCTCGCGCTCCAGCCATTCGGGCTTCAGGTACGGCTGCGGCTCCTCCACCGACTGCTGCTCCAGCCGGTGATAGTACTCGGACAGAACGGGCTCCGGGTCCTGCGAGAGGAGCTTCGCGTACGCGCGGATGTAGCCGGAAGAAAACACCCGTTCCGGCCACCCCGAATAATCCCCCTCCTCGATGCCGTGGAGATACTTTCGGCTGACCCGCAACATGGAAGCGGCCTGATCGAGAGACATCCCCCGGGCTTCGCGCTCCCTCTTCCATGCCTCCCCAGCTGCCATCGGACCCGGTTACCTCGCTTCCTGCCCCAGGGCGTTGAGGGAATCGGCCGCCTGCTTGCGCAAAACGGGATCCGCGGTGTTCGACATGGCGTTCAGGAACGCGCCGCGCGCGTCCCCGCTCCGGCCCAACGCCCGATACGCCCGCCCGAGATCCAGCCACGCGGGCGCATAGGCGGGAGCGACGGCGACGCAGGCCTCCAGCGTCCTCGCAGCCTCCGCCCACCGGCCCTGGTCGGCATCCAGAAACGCCAGGCGCAAGTAGGCGTCGGCGTACCGGTCGTTCATGGAGATCGATCGGCGGTACATGTCGCCGGCTTTCTTGAAATCCTTCCGGCGGCGGTACTCCTCGCCCAGGTTGTAGTAGGCGATCTCGGGGGTGACGTACAGGACGTTGGCCGCGGCGGCCTCGAATTCCCGTATCGCCTCGTCCCCGCGGCCGAGCTGGCTGAGGGCGATCCCCAGGTCGTTGTGCGCCTCCGCGTAATCGGGCTTTTTCCGGATGGCGTTCCGGAAGCATTCGGCCGCCTTCCCGACATCTCCCCGGGCCTGGTACGCCAGCCCCAGGGCCACGTCGATCTCGGCGTTCTCCGGGTCGAGCTCCGAAGCCTTGGTCAGCTCCCGCATCGCGGAGGGCAGGTTCCGCTGCTCCAGGTAGGTCATGCCCATCCCCATTCGCGCCGAGGCCTCTTTTTTCCTTTCCTGCGAGGGGGCGCCGCACCCGAGCAGCAGGGCTCCCATGGCCAGCGCCGCGTACAGCCTCCGGCGCCTCACAGGTATTTTCCGATCAGGAGGGAGAGTCTCCTCCGTGCCGCCGGAGGGATCCGCTTCCGGTCGGTGATGATCGCGTGCTCCAGGGTCTGGCCGCATCCGCACGATCCTTTCCCCGGAAGCCGCTTCGCGACCTCGCGGATGATCCGCTTCGAGTTCTCCACGTTCTTCCGGAGGATGGCGAGGATCGCCTCGATCGATACGTCCTCCTCCGTATCGTGCCAGCAGTCGTAATCGGTGGCAAGGGCCAGGGTGGCGTAGCAGAGCTCCGCCTCCCGCGCCAGCTTCGCCTCGGGCATGTTCGTCATCCCGATCACGTCCACCCCCCACTTCCGGTAGATCCGGGACTCCGCCCGGGTGGAAAAAGCGGGGCCCTCCATGCAGAGATAGGTTCCCCCGCGATGCGACCGCTTCACGACCTTCTTCGATGCGGCGTAGACGACGGCCGCGAGGGACGGGCAGACCGGATCGGCGAAGGGGATGTGGCCCACCACCCCGTCCCCGAAGAAGGTGTTCGGGCGGAATTTCGTGTGATCGCAGAACTGGTCGATCACCACGATATCCCCCGGCCGGATGCCTTCCCTCATGCTCCCCACCGCGGAGATGGAAAGCACCCGGTTCACCCCGATCTTTTTCAGCGCGTAGATGTTCGCCCGGTAGTTGATCTGCGAGGGAAGCAGCCGGTGGCCCCTCCCGTGCCGGGGGAGGAAGGCAAGCGTACGGCCTTCGATCTCCCCGACCACGATCGCGTCCGAAGGCTCCCCGAAGGGCGTCCGCACGGAGACGGTCCGGACGTTCCTCAGCCCCTCCATCCCGTAGAGGCCGGAGCCGCCGATGACGCCGAGGATATCCGCCATGTTCACCTTTCGTTCCCCGATATTTTCGATCCCCCCAATATAGGTAGAACCCTCCGGGGGCTCAAGGGGTTTTTGCCTCCGCCGCCCCCTCGCGCTCGGACATCCTGTCCTCGCTCCGGGGGCGGCCTCGGCAGCTTCCGCGGCCCTGCTTGGCCGCTTATCCTCGCTTCTCGCTCG
>JBLNFH010000312.1:0-2699 GCA_050263475.1 Deltaproteobacteria bacterium | reverse complement strand
GGAGGAAGGGGAGCTTCGGCCGCAGCTGCTGGACCGGTTCGGCCTGTGCGTGGAGGTGACGGGGGAGAAGGACCTGGGGATGCGGCGGCAGATCGTGGAGCGCGTCCTGGCGTTCGAGGGGAGGGAGCCGGAGTTCGCGGAGAAGTGGGCGCGCGAGGACGAGGGATTCCACGGGCGGGTGGAGGAGGCCCGGAAACGGCTCGGCTCGGTGGAGGTCGAGGACCGGCTCGTGAAGACCATCACGGAAATCGTCTCCGAGCTGGGCGTGTCGGGGCATCGCGGGGACATCGCGATCCTCAAGTCCGCCCGGGCGCTCGCGGCCTGGCGGCGGGGGGATGCGATTGCCGCCGCGGATCTCAAGGACGCCATCCGGCTCTCGCTGCCGCACCGGATCCCGCGGGCGGGGGTGAACGATCGAAAGGCCCGGCACGTCGAGCGTCTCCTTTCCTGGGCGTTCCCGGGGGAGATGGAGGAGGAGGGGCGCCGCGACGTCCTCCCGCTTCCGGACACCCCGCACGGCCTCAAACGCGGCGGGGTGATCTTCCGGGCCCCCACGGTCCCGGAAGAGGAGCTGGAGGCGCAGGCGATCGCCCAGTCGATGGAGAGGAGGCGGCGCAACGAAGCCATGACGCGGGGGGGCGCTCCGCGGACCTGCGGGGACCCCGACTGCGACATCTGCCAGGGGTACGTCGAGGAGAACATCCACGAGCCGTCGGCGCCGTACGAGGTCCGGAAGATCACGGTGCCGAAAGGGCGAAAGACGTCGGATGCCTCCGGCAAACGCAGCCGCGCCCGGACGTCCGGGGTCCGCGGCCGGTACGTCCGGAGCGGGCCGTGGCGCAAGGGGCGGGACGTCGCCCTCGACGCCACCCTGTTCGCGGCCGCGGCCAGCGGCCACGTCGACCGGCAGTCGCACTCGGTCCGGGTGGCGCTCTCCGACCTGCGGGGGAAACGGCGCGAGCGGAAGGTGGGGAACCTCATCCTGGTGGTGCTCGACGCCTCCGCCTCCATGGAGACCCAGCGGCGGATGGTGGCCACGAAGGGGGCCGTCCTGTCGCTGCTGCGCGACGCCTACGTCAAGCGGGACCGGGTGGGGCTCATTTCCTTCCGGGACTCGGTGGCGGAAGTGGTCGTGCCGCCCACCGGCAGCGCGTCGCTCGCCGCGATGCAGCTGACCTGGCTGGCCTCGGGCGGGACGACGCCGCTCTCCATCGGCATGTTCGCGGCGGTGAAGACCCTGGAAACCGAGCAGGTCCGGGACCCGGGGCGCAAGCCGCTCCTGGTGCTGATCACCGACGGGCGCGCCAACGTCGCGTACTTCGGGGGGGAGCCGCTCGACGAGGCGGTCCGGATCGGGAAGATGATCCGCAGGAAGAGCGTGACGTCGCTGGTGATCGACACGGACCGCGTGATGATGGGCCCGGCGGCGCTGCGGTCGGCGATGGAGGCGACCGAGAAGAATTCGCGCACCCGGGGGATCTTCGCCGGGGGCCCCGCCAAGACCGTGGCCGACGCGATGGGGGCGAAATACCTGTCCCTGGCGGAGATGAGCCAGGCCGCCCTCCTCACGGCGATCCGGAGCCGCAGGTTGATCTGACGGGCGGCGGGCGCGAGGGAAATTCAAGGGGGGAAGATGCGATGGAGCCGAAGATGACGATCGGGAGGAGAACGATCGAGGAGCGGTACGGCCCGATCGGGTCCGGGGGAAAGGTCCTCTTTATCGCCGGGATGCCGATGGGGCTGAAAAAAATCTCCCGCAAGCTGGCGCTGCTCTACGAGGACCTGATCCCGATCGACGCGGGGACGCTTCCCTCGGGACGGAACTGGATCCGGTACTACGAAGGGGAGCAGCGCAAGGTGATCGCGCTGGAGTTCGACGGGGAGTTCAACATCGTGGGGGAGAACGGCGCGGACATCATGGACTGGATCGGGGACGAGTACTTCAAGATCCGCTGGCGCGTGTTCTGCCCGGCGGGCGGGGAGGAGTGGATGGGGGAAGACATGTCGAAGGCCAAGGGGGGCGGAAGGTGAGACGGTTTCCGTTCAGTGCGATCGTGGGTCAGGAGCTGCTGAAGAAGGGTCTGCTGGCGAACGCGGTGGACCCGTCGATCGGCGGCGTGCTGATCCGCGGGGAGAAGGGGACGGGGAAGACGACGGCGGTACGGGCGTTCGCGGCGGTGCTGCCCCCGAAGCGGGTGGTGTCGGGGTGCCGGTTCGGGTGCCTGGAGGGATCGCCGCGGTGCGGGGAATGCCGTACGCGGGAGCTGTCGGGCGAGACCCTTGCGCACGAAGAGCGGCCGGTGGAGGTGGTGGACCTCCCGCTGAACGCGTCGGAGGACCGGGTGGTGGGGAGCCTGGACCTGGAGGCGGCGCTTCGGGAGGGTTCGAAGAAGTTCGAGATGGGGGTATTGGGGAAGGCGAACGGGAACGTGTTGTACATCGACGAGGTGAACCTCCTGGACGACCACGTGGTGGACGTGCTGCTGGACGTGGCGGTGTCGGGGGTGAACGTGGTGATGCGGGAGGGGGTGACGTACTCGCACCCGTCGCGGTTCCTGCTGGTGGGGACGATGAACCCGGAGGAAGGGGAGCTTCGGCCGCAGCTGCTGGACCGGTTCGGCCTGTGCGTGGAGGTGACGGGGGAGAAGGACCTGGGGATGCGGCGGCAGATCGTGGAGCGCGTCCTGGCGTTCGAGGGG
>JBLNFH010000311.1:0-5476 GCA_050263475.1 Deltaproteobacteria bacterium | reverse complement strand
TCGGACCGGCATCGACTGGGACCTCTATCGCCTGAAAATCGCCGAAAAAGGCGCTGCTGGAAAATATCCTTGATTCCCTTTTCGGGCGTGTGATACCCTTCCTTCCGCCTTGCATCAGCAGGGGGGGACAAGTGGTGACATTCCGTTCGGCCCGCCGCCTCGCATATCCCTTGGGCAACTGCGGTAATCTCTACTGTAACAACCTGAAAACAAAGAGCAAAAAAGTTATCCACACCTGTGGATAACCGTGTTAGCAACTTTCTGCGGCGAAGGGCCTTAAAGCATCAAGAATGAACGCAATTTTATTCCATCGCTCCGGCTTTTCCCGCAGGCATCCGGCGGTCCTTCGATGACCACACTGGCGTGGGGAAGGATCCTGGACAACCTGAAGGAGCTGGTCAGCGACCAGGTGTTCGAGACCTGGCTGCGGCCGCTGCGGTTCGTTACCCTGGAAGGCTCCCTCCTGCTTGTGGCGGCGCCCCACCAGTTCTTCAAGCAGTGGATCGAGGATAATTTTCTTACGCAGATCGAGGATGCCGTCCGGAAGGAAACGGGGGGCGACATCTCCGTGGAGATCGTGGTGGGCGGGGAGGAAGAAGGGGAGGGGATCCGGGAGGCGGAGCCGGAGTTGGGCTCTTCGCCGGAACTCCCGGCGCCCCGGCAGCGAAACCGCAACGGCGCCCTGAACCCGCGGTACACCTTCGACCGCTTCGTCGTGGGCGCGGGGAACCAGTTCGCGCAGGCGGCGTCCTTCGCCGTGGCGACCGACCCGGCCAAGAGCTACAACCCGCTGTTCCTGTATGGGGGGGTGGGGCTCGGGAAGACCCATCTCCTGCACGCGATCGGAAATCTCGCTTTCGACCACAACCCGCGGATCCGGATCTGCTACATCACCGCGGAGAAGTTCACCAACGAACTGATCTACTGCCTGCGGACGAACCGGATGCAGGATTTCAAGGAGCGGTACCGGAACGTGGACATGCTCCTGGTGGACGACGTGCAGTTCATCGCCGGGAAGCAACGCACGCAGGAAGAGTTCTTCCACACGTTCAACGACCTGTACTCCTCGCGCCGGCAGATCGTGGTCTCCAGCGACAAGTTCCCCAAGGAGATCCCGGACCTGGAGGAGCGGATCCAGTCCCGATTCGAGTGGGGGCTGGTGGCGGACATCCAGGCGCCCGACATGGAAACCCGCGTCGCGATCCTCAACCGGAAGGCCGAGGCGGACCAGATCGCGCTGCCGCAGGAGGTCGCCCTCTTCCTGGCGACCACCATCAAGACGAACATCCGCGAACTGGAAGGGTCGCTCGTCCGGATCGGCGCGCACGCGTCGCTCACCAAGCGGGAGATCAACCTGGACCTCGCCCGTGAGGTGCTGTCGCACCTGATCGAGAACGCCGACCGGCAGGTTTCGCCGGACGCGGTGGTCAAGGCGGTCGCCGAGTATTACGGCGTGAAGGTCTCCGACCTGCGCTCCGAGCGCAAGCACAAGGTGGTCGCACTGCCGCGCCAGGTGGCCATGTATCTCATCCGGAACCTGACCCGGTGCTCCCTTCCCGACATCGGGCTGCGGTTCGGCGGCCGGGATCACACCACGGTCATGTACGCCGTAAAAAAGATAGAAAAGAAAGTCAGGGAAGATGTATCTTTGAGAAACACGATCGACGCCCTCCGCAAAAACCTGGAGGGATAACCATGTGGATAGGGGAGGGATGATTTTTTTCTCCACAACGGACCCATCCCGGGGAAGCGTTTCATGCCCAGGTACTCCTTCCCGCATTCGCGCTCCCCGCGAGGGCTTCCGGCCGGCATCCACAATTCCACACGGACTACTACGGCTACTGATTTTTGAAATCTCTTAAAAGAAGAGGACAGCCATGAACGTTACTGTGGATCGCGACCAACTCATCGGCCTTCTGACTCGCGTGCAGGGGATCGCGGAACGCCGGCACACCATGCCGGTGCTTTCCCACACGCTGCTGTCGGTGGGGAAGTCCGAAGCAACGCTGGTGGCGTCCGACCTGGAGATCGTCGTCCGGTGCGTGCAGCCGGTGGAGGCGAGGGAACCGGGCTCGATCGCGCTTCCCGCAAGGAAGTTCTTCGATATCGCGAAGGTCCTTCCCAAGGGGCCCGTTTCCATCGCGGACCGGGACGGGAATTCCGTGGACATCTCGGCGGGGCAGGGGCATTTCCGGCTGGCGGGGCTTCCCAGCCAGGAGTTTCCGGAGATGCCGGAGAAGCCGAAGGCGGCTCCCGTATCCGTGGATTCGGAGGTGTTCCGCAAGCTGGTCGACCGGGTGGTCGCGTTCGCCTCGTCGGACGAGACGCGCTACAACCTGGCGGGCATTCTGCTCGAGAAACAGGAGGCCGAAGGGAAGACCTTCCTGCGGATGGTGGCGACCGACGGCCACCGGCTGGCGATGGCCGACGGGGAGGTTCCCGGCCTGGGAGGGCTGTTGGGGGAGAAGCGGGCCCTGGTTCCCCGGAAGGGGCTCCTGGAGATCAAGAAGCTTGCGGAGGGAGGCCCGGGATCGCTCCAGTTGTCCGCTTCCGACAAGTTCCTCTTCGCGGGGAAAGGGGACACCGAGTTGTGGGTCCGGCTGCTGGACGCGGAGTTCCCCGATTACCGGCAGGTGGTCCCCAAGGACAACCAGCAGGTGGCCCGCGTGTCGAAGGAACCGTTCGCGGAAGCGTTGCGCCGCGTGGCTGTGATGGCGCCGGAAAAGGTCCACAGCGTGCGCCTGTCGTTTTCCGGGAAGCAGCTCGAGGTATCCACCGCGAGCCCGGAACTGGGAGAGGCAAGGGACCTGCTGGGAGTGGATTACGCCGGGACGCCGGTGAAGATCGGGTTCAACGGCAGGTATCTCCAGGATGCGATCGGCGGCGTGGAGGAGGAGACGGCTCGCATCGAGTTCAAGGACGACGTTTCCCAGGTGATCGTCCGGCCGGACAAGGACAGGAATTACCTCGCCATCATCATGCCGATGCGGATCTTCTAGATCGCGCGGTTTCCCGGAGGCGCCGGAACCCCCGTCCGGCGCCAACCAATTCCACCATTGCCCCGCAATCTGTAATATAATTAGTTGATTCATCCATGAGAGGTTGGTGAACGATGCCCGACGTGCCGAACGGCGGCGTGCGCAACGGCAATGGCGCTGCGGATTACACAGGCGAAAACATCCAGATTCTCAAGGGGTTGGAAGCTGTCCGGAAGCGGCCGGCGATGTACATCGGCAGCACGGACACCCACGGGCTCCACCACCTGGTGTACGAGGTCGTCGACAACTCCATCGACGAGGCGATGGCGGGGTTCTGCGACGCCATTTCCGTCACCATCCACACGGATAATTCCATCACGATCGACGACAACGGACGCGGCATTCCCGTCGACATGATCGAAGAGGAAGGGCGGCCCGCCGCGGAAGTCGTGCTGACGGTGCTGCACGCCGGCGGGAAGTTCGACCGGGAATCGTACAAGGTGTCGGGGGGCCTGCACGGCGTCGGCGTGTCGGTGGTGAACGCCCTCTCCGAATCCCTGTCCGCGGAGATCCGCAGGGACGGCTGCGTCTACCAGATCGCCTTCTCCCGGGGGGAGACGGTCACCCCCTTGAAGACCGTCGGCAAGTCCCGCAAGACCGGGACGAAGGTCACCTTCAAGCCCGACCCGGAAATCTTCACCGAAACCGAATTCTCCTTCGACGTGCTCTCCGGGAGGCTGCGGGAGCTCTCGTTCCTGAACGCGGGCCTGAAGATCGCCATCCTCGACGAGCGCACGGCCAAGACGCACGAGTTCCAGTACAAGGGCGGGATCGTCTCCTTCGTCCAGCACCTGAACCGGAACAAGATCCCGCTCCACGCCAAGCCGGTCTTCATCGAGGGGGAGAAGGACGGCGTCACGATCGAGGTGGCGCTCCAGTACAACGACTCCTACCAGGAGACGATCTTCGCGTTCGCGAACAACATCAACACGCACGACGGCGGCACGCACCTGATCGGGTTCCGCTCCGCGCTCACGCGCGCGATAAACCAGTACGCCAACGCGGGGAACCTGCTGAAAGGGGTGAAGGAGAACCTGACGGGCGACGACTTGCGGGAGGGCCTGACGGCGGTCGTCTCCGTCAAGGTGCCGGAGCCGCAGTTCGAGGGGCAGACCAAGAACAAGCTGGGCAACAGCGAGGTCAAGGGGCTGGTCGATTCGCTGGTCTACGAAAAGCTGGCCACCTTTTTCGAGGAAAATCCCTCGGTGGCGAAGAAGATCGTCGAGAAGGCGCTCGAGGCCGCCCGCGCGCGGGAGGCGGCGCGCAAGGCGAAGGAGCTCGCGCGGCGCAAGGGGGCCCTCGATTCCGCGGGACTGCCCGGCAAGCTCGCCGACTGCCAGGAGCGCGACCCCGCCCGCTGCGAGCTGTTCCTTGTGGAGGGGGACTCGGCCGGCGGGTCCGCCAAGCAGGCCCGGGACCGTCGCTACCAGGCGATCCTCCCCCTGAAGGGGAAGATCCTGAACGTCGAGAAGGCGCGCGTCGACAAGATGCTCTCCTCCCAGGAGATCCGTACGATGATCACCGCCCTGGGGACCGGCATCGGCGCCGAGGATTACGACCCGGCGCACCTCCGGTACGGCAAGATCATCATCATGACCGACGCCGACGTCGACGGCGCCCACATCCGCACGCTGCTGCTGACCTTCTTCTTCCGGAACATGCGGGATCTCTTCGAGCGGGGGAACATCTTCATCGCCCAGCCCCCCCTGTACGGCATCACGAAGGGGAATGCGATGACGTACCTGAAAGACGACGGCGCCTTCCGCGACTACCTGATCGAGACCGGCAGCGCGGGGCGCAAGATCGCGGCGAAGAACGGGCAGGGGGGGCTCTCCGGCCAGCGGATGGTCGCCTGGCTCAAGAAAATATCGAGGCTGGAGGCGATCGCGGCCCGCTCCGAGCGCCGGGGATTGCCGGCGTTCGTCCTGCTGTCGCTGGGGGCCCGTGCGGCGGAAGGAGGCAAGGCGCTCGCCAACGAGGGCTCCGCCAAGGCGTTCTTCGCTTCGCTTGCCAAGGAGTGGAAAACCACGCGCCCCGAGGTCTCCAACGTGACCTATGCCGTCGACACCGACCCCGATACGGACGGCGACGGGGTGCGCGCGCTGCTGCGGTGGAAGCGCGGCGGGCTTCCGATGGAGTGCCTGGTCAACCGCCGCCTCATGGAGTCGGCCGACCTGCGGGAGGCCAACGCCCTTTCCTTGCAGATCCGGGAGACCCTCCCGCCGCCGTACCGGCTGGAAGGGGAGGGGGTCTACCCCGAGGCGGACGGGCCGCTGTGCCTGCTCGACCAGGTGCTGGAGGCGGGCAAGAAAGGGCAGACGATCCAGCGCTACAAGGGGTTGGGCGAGATGAACGCCGAGCGGCTCTGGGCCACCGCCATGAACCCGGAGACCCGCGATCTGCTCCAGGTGGAGGTGGGGGACGAGACCGACGCCGAC
>JBLNFH010000310.1:0-7873 GCA_050263475.1 Deltaproteobacteria bacterium | reverse complement strand
TCCGAAGGACATCGTCCAGTCCGAGGTGGAATACATCCGCAATCTGGGCGTAAAGCTCGAGTGCAATGCGGTGATCGGCAAATCGATCACGATCGACGAACTCCTGAACGAGGAGGGGTTCCAGGTCTGCTTCATCGGCACCGGCGCGGGTCTTCCCTACTTCATGAACATCCCCGGGGAGAACCTGATCGGGATCTACTCGGCCAACGAGTACCTGACGCGCGCCAACCTGATGAAGGCGTACCTGTTCCCCGATGCCGACACGCCGCTGACCCGCGGCCGCCACGTGGCGGTCGTGGGAGGAGGGAACGTGGCGATGGACGCTGCGCGCACCGCGATGCGGATGGGCGCCGAGAAGGTCTACCTCGTGTATCGCCGGTCCAAGAAGGAGATGCCCGCGCGGATCGAGGAGATCCACCACGCCGAGGAGGAGGGGATCGAGTTCCACCTGCTCACCAACCCCCTGCGGTTTCTCGGGAACGACGAGGCCTGGGTGACCGAGATCGAGTGCCAGAGGATGGAGCTGGGGGAGCCCGATGCCTCGGGCCGCAGGCGTCCGGTGCCCGTCAAGGGCTCCGAGTTCCGGCTGGCCGTGGACACCGTCGTCATGTCCATCGGCAACGGCGCCAACCCGCTGGTCCCGGCGACCACTCCCGGCCTGGACACGAACAAGTGGGGGAACATCCTTGCCGACCAGGAAACCGGGAAGACCAGCAAGAAGGGGGTCTTCGCCGGGGGCGACATCGTCATCGGAGCGGCCACCGTCATCCTTGCCATGGGAGCCGGCCGCAAGGCGGCGGCGGCGATGCACGAATACCTGATGACCGGGGCCTGGTAACCGGCCCCCTGGAGGCCGGGCCCGGTTATCCCTTAAGCATCTCGAGGAACGCCTGGATCCGGATCCGGGTCCGGCCGTCCAGCGGTCCGGGCATGTCCCCTTCCAGAGTGAGCACCGGAAGCCCGATCTCCTTGCGAAGCAGGATGTCTTCGATCTGCCGGAAGCAGAATGACTGCACGTAGTGGAGAATCCCCCGCACGCCGCGTCGGGCCGTCTCGCAGCGGATGTCGGCAATGCGCTCGAAGATCGAGTAGGGGTAGGTGTACCGAAGATACTGTTCGGTCAGGCTATCCGCCGGCGCCGGCATCGCGAACTGCCGCTGCACCTCGTTGAAGACCACCCTTGCCCCCGCTTCCTCCAGGAAGGGGTAGAGGCCGTTGACGATCGGCGGCACCCCCACGAAGGCGATCGGGAGAAGGTCCCTTTGCGCGGGGCGGGCATTCGCCTCTTCGAGAAACGCCCGTGCGCGGATCTCGAACCCGGCGGGGTCTCCTTCGAAATCGGAGCAGTTTACCAGCCACAGGTGATTCTCCTCCCCCGTCACCTTCTTCTCCTCCCAGGTGAGCCGGTCGATTTCCAGGGCCAGACGGCGAACGCCGTTCAGCCGGTCCCTCCATGCTTCCGCCCCGCCGATGGTCGCTCCGAACCGCCCGGCCATCTTGGCGAGCTCCCGGGAGAGGAATTCGGGATCGCGATCGAAAGGGAAGGCGAAGGGAGTGACGCGCACTCCACGGTAGGAGAGGACCTCCATCAGGGCCTGCGTGAAGCTGCAGTCCCCCTGCGTGACGGCGATGACGTCCCGGTACCCGCCCTCGCACACGATGCCGTAGATCCCCTTGATCCAGCTGCAGCTGTTCCGGGGGAAGCCGTCCGACTCCGCGGCGCGGACATATTCCTCCGGCCTCGCGGCGGTGATGAACCGGTTGTTGAGGTCGACGGGAGCGTGTCCCCCCGCGAAAAGGATTTCCACGGGAATCGTGGTGGTGAACCCGACGATCAGGGCTAGTCGCCTTTGATGAAGAGGAAGTAGATCAGGATGACGGCGACCGCCATGATGCCCCCGACGAAGAGCCCCATCTGCGTGTCGACGCCGCCGCCCCCCACGGCGGGTTTCGTGTAATGGAGGACCGCGAGTACCCCGCCGATGGCGAACAGCAGGAGCAGGACCAGCTTCCATCGCATGAAAACGGCGATCACCGCCACCACCAGGACCAGGAAGAGCACCTTGGGATCGGTTGCCAGTTCGGAGATTTTTGCGCTCGTGAGGAAATCGACGATTTCCCTCATCGGGCCTCCTTTCCGGGGAGCAAATGTTGACAATACTACAATAGCGTTTTAAGTTAGGAAAATCAAAGTCTTAGGAGAAAGCGTGGATCAACCCATCGGCGTGTTCGATTCGGGCGTCGGAGGTTTGACGGTTTTACGGGAGCTTTCGAGGACGCTTCCCGGCGAAAGGTTCCTGTATCTTGGCGACACCGCGCGGGTGCCATACGGCACCAAGTCGAAAGAGACGATCACCCGCTACTCCATCGAGATCGCCAATTACCTGATCACACGGCATGGCATCAAGATGCTGGTCGTGGCCTGCAACACGGCGTCCTCGCTGGCCCTCCCATCGCTCCGGATGCTCTACAAGATCCCGGTGGTGGGGATGGTCGATCCGTGCGTGCGCCGCGTCGCCTCCCTCCCCAAGCGGGATGCGATCGGAGTGATCGGCACCTCCGGTACGATCCGCTCGGGGGCGTACGAACAGGCGCTTCGCGCGTCGCTGCCTGCGGCGCGGATCCTGTGCCGGCCCTGTCCGCTGCTCGTGTCGCTGGCCGAGGAAGGATGGGTGGAGAAGCCCGTCACGCGCGCCGTGATCGCGGAGTATCTGGCCCCCTTCCTCGCGGCTCCGCCGGACGCCCTCATTCTCGGCTGCACGCATTATCCGGCGCTGAAAAGGCCGATCCAGGAATTTCTGGGAGACGGGACGGTCCTCGTGGATTCCGGCGAGGAAGCCGCACGCGTCGTGGACACGCTGGTCTCGGAGAGCGGCATGAAGCGGGAGAAGGGGGACCCGGAAGTGCGCTTCCTGGTCACCGACGATCCCGAACACTTCGCCCGCGTGGGGGAGGCGTTCCTCGGCCGAAAGATGGAGAGCGTGGAAAAGGTGACCCTGTGAGAGAATATCCCCGAGGGGGCGGGGGGACCCGGCCATGGTGACTTCACGCGTACGGATGCTGTCCGGCTTCAATCACAACCTGAAGCACAAGGGAAAGACCTTCCACATCCAGACCGAGGACGGCGGAAAGGACAATCCCCAGATCATCACGCATGCGTTCCTGGGGGGAGTCATCCTGGACACCGTGAGGACGCCCTACGGCGACCTCCTGGGGAAACCGGGTTGGCAGGATGCCCTCCGCGACCGGATGAAGGCGCAGCACCTCGAGGAGATCCGGAAGCTCTTCTCGGGGGCATTCGACGCTCGGACGGAGACGCCGTCGGAAGATGATTGAGGCGTTTCGCGTGGGCGCCGTCTCGCGCGGCGGGACCCTTTGGGACGGGTTGGACCTGGCGTTCGACGACGGGGAAGTTTGCGTCGTCACCGGTCCGCCGGCGAGCGGGAAGACGCTGCTTCTGAGGATCCTGCGGGGAGACCGCCGTCCGGACGCCGGCGATATCGTGGTGGGAGGGGAATCGCTCTACCGCGGGAAAGCGGGGATCGCCCGCGCGTTCCAGGCGTCCTTGGGAGTGGTCCCGGAGGAGTTTCCTTCCGCGGGAGGGGGCGCGGTGCGAGACCGGTTCCGGCTCTCCTCGGTAGCGGGTGACGGAATCCCCGCGAAGGAACTCCGGCGGCGGGAAGAGGAGCTCCTCTCGATGGTGGGCATGCCGGATGCCCAGGACGCAAGGTTTTCCTCGCTGTCGATTTCCGAAAAGGCCCGGGTTTCGCTCGCGGCGGAGCTGTTGCGAGGCCCGAAGATCTTTTTCGCCGATATGCTGCTTCACAACGCCGGAGGGGAATGGACCGACATGCTGGGGGGACTGTTCCGCGCATTGGCGAAGGAGGGGAAAACGGTGATCCTGGCGGAAAGGGCGATGCCCGAAAGGTGGCGGGTCCGGGAGGCGGGGGACGGGATCGTGAAAGGACCGTTCCGGCTGTTTCGGCTCGCATCGAAAGCGGAAGCGTCGCGATGATCGCTTCCTCCCTCCGCTGGATCGACTGGAAGCTTGCCCCCGCGACCATGTTCCGGGAGTCGGCGGGACGTTTTTTTCTCCTCTTCCTCCTCGGGGTGTTCTTCGTTGCAATGCTGCTCTCGGGCGGAATGAACCGGTTCCTGTCGGACCAGTGGCCCGTAACGGCGATCCTGCGCCTTTCCGTACCCGCAGCGGAAGGGCAGGGGATCGCAGGGAAGGCGGCAGGACTCCCGGGTGTGCTTTCCGCCGCCTACAGGGACCCGGAGACGTCCTGGAAGGAGTTCCTGGCGGTGTACCCGGGAATGGAATCGCTCCGGGCCGCCGGCGGGAATCCGCTTCCCGGCTACGTGGAGGTCCGGATGCGGCCCGAGAAGTTCACGGAAGGCGGCATCCGGGCCGTGGAGTCGGTTCTCCGGCCTCTTCCACAGGTCGAAAAAATCCTGTCGGGAGGCGATGGCCTTTCCCGTCTGCTGCGAGTCCGGGAGTGGGTGAATGCGATCTTATGGGGGGGATTCGCCTTTCTTTGCGTTTGCTCCTTTTCGATTTTCTGGTTGCAGGAGAAGGCCCGGACGTCGTCGCATTCCGCGGATCTCGAGTTCTTGAGAGAGAGGGGCGTCCCGGCCCGAAGCATCGTCGCTTCCCGCGCGTCCGGGGCGACGCTGGCCGGACTGCTTCTCTCGCTTGCCGCCATGGGCGCGGCGGTATCCGTTCTCTACCTTCTGGAAACCCGCCTTCCTATCTTTGCCCGGGTGATCGGACGAGCGGGAGACCTTCTGACGATGCCGTTCCTGATCCCCGCCGTGCTGTTCCTGTTCGCGTCCGCGCTCGGTTCCGGAGCGGCGTCCCTGCTGGGGTGGCGCGCAGCGCAGTCCGGCCGGAAATGACCGCCAGGAGACGATTCGCGTGGGTTGCCGTCTGTCTTGCGGCATGGATGGTTCTTGCCGCCGCGGCGCCGGCGGCGGATTCCCTTTCCGATCTCCGGAAAGAGAAGGCGCGGCTGACGGAGATGAAGCGGAATGCGGAGAAGGCGGCGGCGGAGCTGGCCGAAACCCTGCGGCGGGAGAAAACCAGCCGGAGCCGGATGGGGGAGCTCGAGTCCCGCCTGGCGAAGCAGCGGCGGCGGATCGCCGGGATCGATCGAAGGCTTTCGGCGCTCGGCGATCAGATGGACCGTGCGGAACGGGACGTCCGCGCGCTCGAAGACGAGAAAGGGAAGGCGCAGCGGGGCATGTCCGCGACGGCGTCGATCGTTTTTACGGGCGATCTCGTCAGGCCGTGCATGCTGCCGGATGCCGCCGTCTGCGAGCGCCGGCGATATATCGCAAACCGGATCCTGACGGCGGAGGTGTCCCGGTACGGCCGGCTTGCGGCCGACAAGGAGGAGAAGGAGAGGGCCCTGTCCACCATCGAGCGAAGCCTTGTGGTCTCGGAGCGCAGGATGGCGCAGCAGAAGAAGGTGGGAGAGATGCTTGCCTCCCAGCAGGAGGCCGAACGGAGGCGGCTGGCCGAGATCGAGAAGAGGAAGAAGGACAAGGCGAAGGAGCTTCGCGCGCTGCGCGCCCGCATCGCAAGGATGGAATCGCTGGTTTCCCGGATCGAGCGCCAGATGAAGACGAGGACGACGCGGAAACCGGGCCCAAGACGGTTTTCCGGCGTTCCCGGGGGGCTGGCGCCGCCGCTGGCGGGCAAGGTGGTGGGCCGTTTCGGAAAGCAGCGGGACCCGTTGTTCGACGTGGATGTCGAGAGCCGCGGGGTGGAGATCGAGGCCGAATCCGGGGCCGTGATTCACGCGGTAGGGAGCGGAGAGGTGGTCTTCGCGGGGAGCGTGTCGGGGTTCGGGAAGGTTCTCATCCTGCAGCACGGAAGGGGCCTTTTTTCGGTGTATGGAAAGGCCGAGAGCTTCTCGGTGAAACAGGGGCAGGCGGTCGCTGCCAGGGAGGCCGTGGGAAAACTGCCCGTGAACCCCGGAGGAAAATCGGTGCTATACTTGGAACTCAGGGCTGCGGGGACCGCCATCGACCCTTCGACGGTGATCCCCCTTTCCCGTTGAAATACCGCACACATACCGGAATCGTCCGAGGAGGCATCCGATGAAAGGAAAGAAATGGCTGGGCCCCGCGATCGTCGTCGTTCTCTTCTTCGTGGGGTTCATCTCGGGAGATATCACAGCCTCCCGGCGATCCGCCCAGGCCAACGTCGCTTTCGGGAAACTCAAGGCGTTCGGCGATGTCCTCTCGACGGTCCAGTCGAGTTACGTGGAGGAACCCAACGTCGACGAGCTGGTCAACGGGGCGATCAAGGGCATGCTCCAGACGCTCGACCCGCACAGCTCGTATCTGACGCCGGACATGTTGAAACAGGTGGAGGTCGAGACGAAGGGAAGCTTCGGGGGACTGGGGATCGAGATCGGGGTCAAGGACGGGATCCTGACCGTCATCGCGCCGATCGAAGACACGCCCGCCTTCCGCGCGGGGCTCCAGGCAGGGGACAAGATCGTGAAGATCGAGAACGAGTCGACGCGGGAAATGAACGTCATGGACGCGGTGAAGCGGCTGCGCGGCGAACCGGGGACGAAAGTGACGATCTGGATCGCGCGGGAGGGGATGACCGAGCCGAAATCCTACACCATCACGAGGGACATCATAAAGATCAAGAGCGTCAAGTCGAAGCCCCTGGGCGATGGGCTTGGGTACATCAAGCTGACCCAGTTCCAGCAGGACACGGACGGCGAGCTGGAGAAGGCCCTCCAGGCCTTTACCAAGCAAAAGGGCGGATTGAAGGGGCTGGTGCTCGACCTGAGGAACAATCCGGGGGGGCTCCTCGACCAGGCGGTGAGAGTGACCGACAAGTTCGTCGATTCGGGCCTGATCGTCTACACGGACGGCAGGATCGAAAACCAGAAATTCAAGTACTTCGCGCACAAGGAGGGGACCTACATGGGGTTCCCGATGGTCGTGCTGGTGAATGCCGGTTCCGCCTCCGCGTCGGAGATCGTCGCGGGAGCGCTCCAGGACCACGGTCGCGCCATCCTGCTGGGAGCATCAACGTTCGGAAAGGGCTCCGTCCAGACGATCATACCGATGGAGGACGGGTCGGCGCTCCGGCTGACCACGGCGCGATATTTCACCCCGAACGGGCGGTCCATCCAGGCGAAGGGGATCGAGCCGGACATCGTCGTCGCCGACGGCAGAGAGGCTCCGGAAGGGCACCCGGGGCCGCTGCGGGAAAAGGACATCGAGCACCACCTGAAGGGGGAAGGTGAGGGCAAGACGCCTCCCGCGCCGGTGAAAACCACGCCGCCGTCCCTGGAGAAGAAGGAAGAACCTTCCGGAAAGAAGAATGGCGGGAAGGACACCGTCGCTTCGGGCGAGGCGCGGAAGGAAGACGTCAAGGATCCCCAGCTCGATCGGGCGGTGGAGCTGCTGAAGGGGTGGGAGATCTTCAAGCTGCGGTACATCGACAAGAGGAAGGCTTCCTGATCCTCGGGAACGCATGAAGCAGGGAGACGCCGAAAGGCAGGAAGGCCGCACGCGCAGGCGGATGCTGGGGTTGCTGATGTTCGGGGCATTCCTGGCCGGCCTTCTGATTGTAGGAGGGGTGTTCCTGCTGTCGGGCCCGGGGAGCCCGCCGTCGCCGGACGTCCCGTTGCCGGCGGCGCAGGCGCCATCGGCCCTGCCGGCGCAGGCGGTACCCCCTCCCCCCGCGGCCTCGCCGCCTCCCCGCCTGGCCATCGTCGTGGATGATCTGGGCTACGATCCTTCCCGCGACGCCGAGTGGCTGAAATTCCCCGCGAGGATCACCGTGGCCGTTCTTCCTTTCGGCCCCTCCTCCCGCCAGATCGCGGAATCGGCCAAGGCT
>JBLNFH010000309.1:0-2639 GCA_050263475.1 Deltaproteobacteria bacterium | reverse complement strand
GGAGGAAGGGGAGCTTCGGCCGCAGCTGCTGGACCGGTTCGGCCTGTGCGTGGAGGTGACGGGGGAGAAGGACCTGGGGATGCGGCGGCAGATCGTGGAGCGCGTCCTGGCGTTCGAGGGGGGGGAGCCGGAGTTCGCGGAGAAGTGGGCGCGCGAGGACGAGGCGCTCCGGGGCAGGATCGATAAGGCCCGGGAGATGCTCCCCTCCGTCGAGGTTCCCGATCACGTCCTCGGCGCGGTGGTGGAGGTCGTCACCGATCTCGGAGTGGCGGGGCATCGCGGGGACATCACGACCCTCAAGTGCAGCAAGGCCCTGGCCGCGGTGAAAGGGATCCCCCTGCCCGACGAGGAGTGCCTGGCGGACGCCTTCCGCCTGTCGCTCCCCCACCGGCTGAAGGAAGACCCGTTCGAGGAGACGGCTTCGGGGAGGAAGCGGCTGGACGCGGTGCTTACCCGGTTCGGCGCCCCGAAGCCCGGGCGCGCCTGACGGGACTCCCTTTCCACCCGGAAATTCAGTAGTCCGACATCCGGAACCGGATCCCGTTGTCCGTGAGATAGCGGACCAGCAGTTCCGGGTGGATCGCCACGCCGAGGTTCAGCGGCAGGACCTCGTCGTCGGCCCGCGCCTTCCCCCGCGTCCGGGTGAGAATGGGGATCGTATGCATGTCCGTCCGGCTTTGAACTCCCCAGAGGGTGCCGTGCGTGTCGAAGAGGGGTCCCCCGCTCTGGCCGGTGATCCCCGGCGAGGAGGTCTCGAGGAACTTGATCTCGTACCGGCCGTCGGAGGACCGTCCGGCGGACAGCGTCCTCGTGTAGATCCCCTCCGTCGGGAAACCGGACAGGGGCAGGGACCCCGTCGCCATGCGGAACGCCCCGCCGGTTTCGTCGTAGCAAACCTGGACCCGCTGGAACGGGTACCCGAGCTTGCACAGCGTCGTTCCCACGTCCAGGGTTGCAGGATCCTTGACGACCGGGAACGGCCGGAATCTCTCCGGATCGAACGGCGTAAGCCGCCCGACGGCAAGATCCGCCTCGGGAAGCAGCCGGACCTCCCTCAGATGGGTCCCCTCGCTCCCCCACCAGAACGTGACGTCCGTGACGCATTTCGGGTTGGGTTTCAACCGGGATATCTTCAGCCGTTTCGCCTTTTCGGAGAGCCGCGCATCCTCGCGGATGCCGCGGACCTTCATGGAATGGTCGGAGATCTCGCGGCAGCTCCGCTGAAGGGCGTCCTCCGCGGCGAGCAGGTGGGCCGCAGTCGCGATCCAGCCCTCCTCGTTCAGGACGACGAAGGCGGCGCATCCCCACTTGGTCGTACGGTCGTAGTGACGGCGCGCGATGACGACGGGATAGGTGTAGCGGGTGGCGAGCTTGCAGGCGTTGGAGAACATCCGGGCACCGCCTCGCACGTTTGGTGACTGTCCAGGTTGCGGGTGGTTGGGAAGTCGGTTGCCGGACGAATTTTCTTAAGTGATAGTAGCAAATGGCATGCCGTTCGGCAAGCCCCGCGTCAGAAGGTCCGGTTGTCGAAGATGCGCCGGGTCTTTTTTTCCGACCGCGGCAAGGTCCCGGGGGGCTCGATTTCCACCGAGCAGGACACCATGAGGTTGTGCTTGATTTCCTCGGCGACCGCGCGGCCGAGGGCGGCATCCGCCCCTTCGCCGAGGCGGGGGGCGCGTTCCACCTTGATGGTCAGGTAGTCCTTCCCGTCCTTCCCCCGGTGGAAGAGCGCCTGGTATTCGCTGCCGATGCCGTCGATCCGGGAGAGGACCTCGTCCACCTGGCCGGGGTAGATGTTGACCCCCCGGAACACGACCATGTCGTCGGAACGCCCGAGGATCCGGTCGTGGCGGGGAAGGATGCAGCCGCAGGGGCAGGCCCCCTCGATCAGCCGCGTCAGGTCGCGGGACCGGTACCGGATCAGCGGGGCGCCTTCCTTGGAGAGCGTGGTGTACACCATTTCCCCGATCTCCCCCGGGGCGACGGGCTTCAACGTTTCGGGATCGAGGATCTCCAGGATGTAGAAATCGGCCCAGTAGTGGATCCCCGCCTCCCTGTGGCAGGAAAGCCCGGTTCCGGGCCCGTACAGCTCGGTGAGCCCCGGGATGTCGTAGATTTCCTTCACGCCCAGGAGATCCTTGATCGTGGCGATCATGGCGTCGCTCGTCCGCTCCGCCCCCAGGATGACCTTTTTCAGCGCGAGCCGGCCGCGAAGGCCGCGCGCGTGCACCTCCTCGGCCAGCAGCAGCCCCATCGACGCCGTGCAGCACAGGACCGTCGTCTGCAGGTCCTGGAGGAAGGTGCATTGCAGCTCCAGGTTTCCCGGGCCGACGGGGATGGTCATCGCGCCGAACTTCTCCGCTCCCAGCTGGAACCCCGCGCCGGCGGTCCACAGCCCGTATCCCACGCAGATCTGCACCCGGTCCTCGGGGGAAAGCCCCGCCATTTCGTAGCAGCGGGCGAACATGTAGAGCCAGTCGTCGATGTCCTTCCGGGTATAACAGAGGATCTTCCGCTTTCCCGTGGTGCCGGAGGAGGAGTGGATCCGCACGATCTCCCGGGGCAAGACGGAGAGCAGGGGGAGGGGATACCCGTCCCGCAGGTCCTCGGCGTCGGTGAAGGGGAGCCGGGAGAGGTCC
>JBLNFH010000308.1:0-4182 GCA_050263475.1 Deltaproteobacteria bacterium | reverse complement strand
GGAAATGGCGGCGGGGGCGGGAGCGACCCGGACCGCGCTGATGATCCTCGAGGAGCGGGACGGCCGTCCCTTCGTAAGCGTGTATTCCTCCGCGGGGGGAGATTCGGATCCCGTTTTCCTGGGACGCTTCGAATGGCCCGAAGGCGGACAGGGGGCGGGAGAGGCTGCGGTCAAGACCGCCAGGATGCTGAAGGACGCGGGATGGCCCGCGAAGAAAGAGACCGCGGGCGGCGCCGAGGCTCCGTGGTACCATAAGTGGTGGGTCTACCTGTTGATCGGGGCGGTGGCAATCGGCGTGGCGGCGGGCGTCGGAGGCGGGGGGGGCGGCGGAGGAAGCTCCGGAAGCTCCACTGGCGGTATCGGCGTGGCCTTTTAAGACGGGATTCTCATGAGCATCCTCGCGGGACGAAGGGGACCCTCCGAGGCGACGCTTCCGGACGGGGCGTCGGTCGGCGTCATCGGTGCCGGTCCGGCGGGGAGCTTTTTCGCGCTCCACCTGCTTTCCCTGCTCCGTGGGGCGGGCCGGACCGCCAGGATCACCCTCATCGATCGAAAAACCTTTTCCCATATCGGCCCGTCGGGCTGCAACATGTGCGCCGGCGCCATCGGCCCGGCCATGGTGGAGAAGATCGCGGGCTTGTCGCTCCCCTTCGACCGGGGCGTGATCAGCCGGATCGCCGACGGATACGAAATCCACGGGAGGGACGTCTCGGTCACGATCCGCCATCCCGAGAAGGGGGACATCTACACGGTTTTCCGGGGGGGCGGTCCCGTCCGTTCCGCGGCGGGACCAAGGAGCTTCGATCAATTCCTGCTGGATGCGGCGATCGGGAGGGGGGCGGAGTTCCTCCATACGCGCGTCGACAGCATCGAGAAGACTCCCGCCGGGTACCGCTTGTCCTTCCCGGACGGCGGGAAGCGGGACTTCGACTTTCTCGTGGGGGCGTTCGGCGTCAACACCTCCCTGTCCCGCAA
This sequence comes from Deltaproteobacteria bacterium, assembly GCA_050263475.1. GTDB lineage: Bacteria > Desulfobacterota > Deferrimicrobia > Deferrimicrobiales > Deferrimicrobiaceae > FEB-35. The sequence goes on along the minus strand of JBLNFH010000308.1, from coordinate 3,207 downwards.
GCTCCCCTTCGCCTACCGTCCGCCGAAGACCTGGCACACCGTGCAGGCCGAGATTCCCGCCGGAAGCGAGTTCATCGAACAGCGCCTCCGGAACCGGATCCATATCATCCCGGCGACGGGGGCGGCCATCCGCTTTCTCGCGATCACGCCGAAACACGATTTCCTCACGCTGACCGGAGTGGGGGAGCACGTGAGGTTCGCGGACCTGGAGGTCGAACGCACGCGGAACCATGCGCTGGTATCGCTTCTCCCCCCGGGCGCCAAGGTCCTCTGCCACTGCCATCCCGAGGTGCCGACCGGTGCCGCGGAACTGCCGTATTCGGACCGCATGGCGATCATCGGGGACGCGTTCATCTCGCGCCACCTGAAAAACGGGATCGAATCGTCCCACGACACCGCGGGCGTTCTCGCCACGGCGATCACCACGAGGGGGATTTCCGAAGCGGTCCTCCGGGACCATTTCTATCGCCCCTGCATGCGGCTGTTCCGCTATGATAACGTCTGGGGGAGGGTCCTGTTCGGGATCTACGAAAGCGTGCTCCGGAAAGGGCGTCTCTCCGATGCCTACCTCCGGTCCGTGAAGCGGGAGCTGTCCGAAGGGGGAACGGGGCAGGAGCGCATCCTTTGGGCGGTATTCGCCGGCGATTCCCCGTATCGGGAAATCGCGCGCGAGGCGTTCGACCTCCGCCTGCTGTGGAAGATGGCGCTAAACCTGCTGGGAGGATGATGGCCGGATGGACCAGGCAAAAGGAATCCGCTTGCACCGGAGGCTCCCGCTGCTGATTGCGGGCGCAGCCGCCCTTTTTCTCCTTCTCTTTTCCCTGTTCCGGGAGATGGGAGTCGTCGGCACCTGGAAGCTGTACCGGACCCGGGAGCAGGTCATGGAGGAGAACGTCCGGCTGCGGGACGAGAACCTGCGTCTCCGGAAGGAAGTGGAGAACCTGAAGACCAATCCCTCCTACATAGAGGAGATCGCCCGCAAGGAGCTCGGCCTCATCGGTGAGAAAGAGAATGTCATCGTCCTCGACCGGAAAAAGGATGCCTCCGCCGTCCCTCCTCAAAGGAAAGGCCCGGGTCGTCCGTAGCTACAGCGTTCCCGCCTTTTCGGTTGCGCATCTCTTGATGTTCCTGTGGTTCCGGCGGGGGGATGGATGGGCCGGCGGGGCGGCCGCCTGGGCGGCATCCGCCTTCGCGGTTCTTGCGTGCCTGTTGATTCGCGATTTTCTCACCTCCAGGAGACAGGACCGGCTGCCGGACATCCCCGCTGCGCTGGCGTGGGGGGCGGCGGGGCTTCTGGAGCTGCACTCCCTGTCCTCCGTCGTGGCGGATTCCCGAATCGTGCCCGCCATCCTGTTTCCGTCCGCCGCGCATCTGCTGCCCGCGATCCCGGCGGCGACTTATGCAGCGGCGGCGTTCGCCTGGCTTCTTTTCGCACCGGACGGCCTGTGGCCGCCGGAAGGGCGTCTCGCATCGATCGCCTTGTTGGGGATCCTGGGGCTGGCCGCGGGGCGGGCGGTCCGGCGGAAGCTGCAGGAGAAAGGCTCGGGCAGGGACAGGGTCCAGGAAGCGATCGACGAGAGCCGGTCGCTGATTTTCCCCTGGGAAAGCTCCGATGCCGCGTCGGATCGGGAGTTGTCCGCGGAGGTCGAACGCTGGGGACCGCTGCGGTCCCGGGAAGACCTGATGGATGCCATCCGGCGGATCCTCGAGGGGATTCTTCCCATCACCGGAGCCGACCGGATCCTGTACGTGTTTCCTTCCCCGGGACAGGGGAGGTCGTTTCGTGCAGGGGCTTTCGCATGCCGGGGGAGGGATCCGGGAATCGCGGACGTTTCGATCCCGGACGACTACATTCCCGTACGGGAGGCGACGGTGTTCCGGCGCACGTTTTTCTCCGACGGGGAAGGAGCCGGAAGCTGGGCGATCGGCGACGGGGACGAAGGAGGAGCACGCCCCACGGGCGTTGCCGCGGCGCCGGTGGTCTGCGACGGAAACGTCGAGGGCGCCATTCTAGCCCTGCGGACGGCCGAGGGGAGGTGGAACGAACCCGTCGGACAGGCGCTGGAGATGGCGGCCTACCTGGCGGCGAGGGAGCTTGCCATGGCGAGGCGGCAATTCCGGGCGCACCGGTACCTGGCCATGCAGGAAGGATTTCACCGGCTGATCCGCAGGATCGCGGAGATATCGGAAAAGGTCGACGGCGACGGGCAGGAGAACGTGTCCCCGCGACGGGAGGTCTACCGGGCGGCGGTGGAACAGGTGCGCCGGCATCTCGACGCCGGCCGCGTCCTTCTCATCGAGGCGGAACGGGGGGGAAAGCGCGGGCGCATCGCCTGGGAAACGGGGGAGGAGATTGCAGCGGACCGCGAGGAAAAGGTGTCCCTGAAGGGCACCTATGTCGAGTGGGTCCTGGGGCAGGGCGTTCACCGGATCTTTTCCGCCGATTCGGCTCCGGCGGGCAGGTTCCCCGTGCTGCCCCCGGCCTGGACCCGGTCGCACGGCGGAGGGTGCCTGCTCGTACCCGTTACGGGCGCCGCGGACGGATTCCACGGGGCGATCGTGTGCGAAGCGGGGGAGGGGCGGAATTTCGACGGGCAGGACGCGGACACCGTCAAGGATATGCTGGCCATCATGCGGATGGGCATCTCGCACGCGCTGCGGCTGGAGAACCTGGAGAAGGAAGCCAAGAACGACGGGCTGACCGGGCTCCTGAACCGGAAGACGTTCTGCGCGCAGCTGACGAATCTCCTCTCCCGGCTGGACGGGAGGTACCCTTGCGCCGTGGTGATGCTGGACATCGACCATTTCAAGAAAGTGAACGATACCTACGGTCATCCGGCAGGGGACGAGGTCATCCGAAAAGTATCCAGCGTCATCCGGAAAACCGTGCGGAAGGTCGACATGGCGGGCCGGTACGGCGGCGAGGAATTCGTCCTCTACCTGCACAGCACCGACCCGCACCACGCGGGCCAGATCGCCGAACGGCTCCGCCTGATGATCCGGCAAACGAGGTTTGTCTTCGAAAAACGGGAGGTTGGAGTCACCGCATCGCTGGGAATCGCCTGTTATCCCGGCGACGGCAAAACCCCCGAGGAACTGCTCCACCACGCCGACGTCGCGCTTTATCGCTCCAAGCAGGGCGGGCGGGACCGGACGACGGCATTCGTAAAACAGTGAGCCGAAGGGACTTCAGGACGCCGGGGACTG
>JBLNFH010000307.1:0-3107 GCA_050263475.1 Deltaproteobacteria bacterium | reverse complement strand
GTCAAGGACGCGGGGCTCTCTCCCGCGGTGGTGGACATCGACTCGATCGCCGCCGGCAACGCGTTCGAGTTCTGCCATCCCGTCTCCGACGAGCAGGTCCCGATGGTGATCAACGTGGGGGCCTCTTTCATGAACGTGAACATCCTCCACACCGGGGTGCCGCTCTTCACCCGCGACGTGCCGATGGGGGGAGGGATGTACACCTCGGAGATCCAGAAGCAGCTCGCGGTCAGCTTCGACACGGCGGAAGCGCTCAAGGTGGGGGCGAAGGACGCCGGCGACCGCGCCGGAAAGCTTACCGAGGTGATGAAAACCGTGTCCAACATCCTCTCCACGGAGGCGCAGCGTTCGTACAACTTCTTCTCGGCCACCTACCCGGACCGGCTCGTCACGAAAGCGTACCTCACCGGCGGCGCCGCCAGGTCCGCGTTCCTGAAAGAGATGATGGGGGAGAAGCTCGGCGTCGATGTGGAGATCTTCAACCCTTTCGAGGGGCTGACGGTGGATGAGCGGCTGGTGAACCCGGCGGTGGTATCGCAATTCACCACGGCCGCGACCGTCGCCATCGGTCTGGCGCTGCGCAACCTGGAGGATCGGCGATGATCCGCATAAACCTGATCCGGGGAAAGAGGAAGAAGCGCAGGGAGGTGAACGTCAATGCCGTTTACCTGCTCATCCCCGTGTTGGTCCTTGCGGGGCTGCTCCTGTACCACCGGATGATCACGAACCGGATCGAGACGCTTCAGACGAACATCCAGAAAGCCAACGCGGATATCGCGAGGCTGAAACAGGAGATCGGGGAAGTCGAAAAGTTCAAGGCCCGCAAGGCGGAGCTGCAGAAAAAGGTGGACATCATCTCGAACCTGCAGACCGGCAGGACGCTCCCCGTTAAGGTTTTCGAGTCCCTCAACACTTCCATTCCCGAAAAATGCTGGATCGACAAGCTGGATGTGAAGGGCGACCAGATCACCGTTTCCGGCGTTGCCCTGAACAACAATACCATCGCCAATTTCATGACCGCGCTGGGACAGAGCGGCCGATTCCAGGGCGTGGAGCTCGGGTCGGCGGAGCAGACGTCCGTCCTGGGAGTCAAGCTGATGAAATTCAACCTGGCGTTCCGGACAATCCCTTGAAGGGGCGCGCGAACGAGGTGACGGGATGGCGCTGAAGCTGGGAGATCTGGGCCGGGTCCCGCCGAAGCAGAAAGCGTTCCTGGTGGTGCTGTTGTGCCTCCTGATGGGCGTGGGGTATTACTACCTCTACTACGCTGCGGCGTCCACCCAGGTCACCAATTTGGAGAAACAACTCGCCGACCTGCAGCACGAAATCAAGCAGCAGGAGGTCATCGCGAAGAACCTGCCCTCATTCAAGGCGGAGGTTCAACGACTCGAAGACCAGCTGACCCTCCTGCTCGAGCAGCTGCCGAATTCCGCCGAGATCCCGAGTCTGCTGAAGAACGTTTCCGACCTGGGGAAGGAGTCCGGCCTGGAATTCCTGAAATTCGCCCCTTCGGCGGAGGCCCGCAAGGATTTTTATGCGGAGATCCCGGTATCGATTTCGGTCAGCGGGAGCTACCACAGTTTCGTGCTCTTTGCGGACAAGGTCAGCCACCTTCCGCGCATCGTGAACCTTTCGAACATCGAATTCTCCAGCCCGAAGCCGGGCGGGGAAAACCAGATGACGGTGAACGTCAGCTGCACCGCAACCACGTACCGGTTCCTGGAGCAGGCGAAGCAGGAAGCCCCAGGGCCCGGAAAAGGAACTGCGAAATGACGCGGAAGATCTGGCGGTCCTCCCTGATTCTGCTTGCGGCCGTTGCGCCGCTGGCGGGCGGGATCCTCGGCTGCGGCAAGGAGGAGCCCCCCGCGCGGCCGGTGGTGACCAAGCCCGTTCCCAAGGAGCAGGCCAAGGCTGCGGAAGCCGCCAAACCTGCGCAAGCTCCGGCGGCAAAGGCTGCGGAGACGGTCTTATACAATCCCGCCGGGAAGCGGGACCCCTTTGTTCCCTTCCTGAAAGCGGAGACGAAAACGGCTCGCATCGACAAGGAGGGTCTCCCCCCCCTGCAGCGATACGAACTCGGTGAATTGAAATTCGTCGGCGTGATCTGGGGGCCGAGGGGAGCGTACGCGCTCGTAGAGGATGCGGAAGGAAGGGGGTACACCGTGACCGTGGGATCGAAGATCGGGCGCGGTGGGGGGGTTGTCACGCGGATAACGGACGGAGAGGTCCTCGTCAAGGAAGAGTATCGGGACTTCGCGGGGGGAAAGGTCATTCGGGAGAGTTCCATGAAGCTAGAAAATGCAGGAGGAAAATGACGATGAACCTGTCCCGGGGGATGCGGGCGCATAAGGGGTACCCCGCCTGGCAGGCCGCCTTGGTCCTGCTGGCGATTGCGGTGACTGCACCGTCCTGGCTGCCGGCAGCGGAGATGGAGCCCTCGGCCGTCCCTGGCGGGACCGTCAAGGAAGTGACGATCTCCAAGACGCCGTATTACACCAACATAGAGGCCAGCGTCGAGGGGAAGATCGAAAACTATAATTCCTTCAAGCTCAACGACCCGTTCCGCATCGTGGTGGACGTGTGGGGGGTCTCGCAGGGAGCGGCGGCGTCCGAGATCCCGGTCAATACTCCCCAGGTGAAGACGGTGAAGCTGTCGCAGCAGGGAGGAAAGCTCCGGATGCTGGTGGAAACGCCGGAAGACCGGCCCCTTCCGTTCCTCGTGACCGCGGAGAACGGAAAGCTCGTTCTATCCGTGGGCGGCGGCCAGGAAGAGAAAGTGACCAGCATGGATCGCGTGGAGGAAGGGAAGCCGCCCGTGAAGGGCCCGTCGGTCCTGGGAATCGATCTCGAAGACATGCCCGACGCCTCCAACGTGGTGATCACGACATCGGGGGAAGTGAGCCACCAGACACAGAAAAAGGCCGGCAGCCTCATCCTGGTATTCCCCGCCGCTTCCGTGGAAAAGGGGCTGTTGCGCGTGATCGACGCAAGGAAGTTCGGTATTCCCGTGACGCAGATCGTTCCCTCGGCCGGCAAAAAGGGCGTAAACGTGGCCATTTCGTTCGCATCGGGCTCGAAATATACCGTGGAAAAACGCGGAGATGCCG
>JBLNFH010000306.1:0-3521 GCA_050263475.1 Deltaproteobacteria bacterium | reverse complement strand
GAGCTCCAGGCGGTATAATCTCACATTCCATCGTCAGGCTCCCGGCAGGAGGACACCATGCAGAAGTGGCGATGCATCGTGTGCAACTACATCTACGATCCCGCCCTGGGGGACCCGGATAACGGGGTGGAACCGGGGACGCCGTTCGAGAGCATCCCCGACGACTGGGTATGCCCGCTCTGCAGCGCCGGCAAGGACGAGTTCGAAAGGGTAGAGGAATAGCCGATGCCGACCGCGACGATCGCGCCGAACGTCCACTGGGTGGGCGCCAAGGACCCCGACCTGGCCGTCTTCGATATCGTCATCCCGACGTCGTACGGGACGACCTACAACTCCTATCTCGTCCGCGGAAGCGAGAAGACGGCCCTCATCGACTGCGTCAAGCGCCCCTTCGCCCACGAGCTGTTCCGGAACATCGCCGAATTCCTGCCGCTGGAAAAGATCGATTACGTCGTGATCAACCACTCGGAGCCGGACCACGCCGGCGCGCTGGTGGACCTGCTGGAGCGCCACCCCAAGGTGACGGTGCTGCTTTCCCGGTCCGCCAAGACGTTCGTCGACAACCTCGTCAACGCCGGCTTCCCCTTCCGGATCGTCGGCGACGGCGAGGAGCTCCCCCTCGGCGGGAAGACGCTCCGGTTCATCAACGCCCCGTTCCTGCATTGGCCGGACACGATCCTCACCTACCTGGTCGAGGACCGGATCCTGTTCCCGTGCGATTTCCTCGGGGCCCACTTCTCCAGCCCCGAGTTCTACAACGACGAGCTGGCGGAGCCCGGGAAGGCGAGGAAGGCGTTCGAGTTCTACTACAGCACCATCATGCGGCCCTACAAGGAGCACGTGCTGAAGGCGTGCGAGCGGCTCAAGAGCTGCCCGATTTCGATGATCGCGCCGTCGCACGGGCCGATCCTGCGGAAGGACCCCCAGTCGTACCTGTCGTGGTACGAGGAGCGGGCATCGATCCTGTCCCGCGTGAAGGAAAAAAAGGCGGCGATCGTCTACGTCTCCGCGTACGGCAACACGGCCGCGATGGCGGAGAAGGTGGCCGAGGGGGTCCGCGCGGGGGGGGTCGAGCCGGTCCTCATGAACGCCGTGGAAATCCCGACCGACAAGATCATCGACGAGTTCGAGGTGTCGGCGGGGTTCCTCATCGGGACCCCGACGCTCAACAGCAACGTGCCGCAGCCGATCCTGCAGCTGATCGCCAACCTGGTCGTGCTGAACGTAAAAGGGAAGCCGGCGTCGGTGTTCGGGTCCTACGGGTGGAGCGGCGAGGCGATAAAGACCGTCCAGGACATCCTGACGTCCATGCGGCTCAAGGTTTCCCCCGAGCCCGTCCGGGTCCGGATGTCCCCGTCCGCCGCTGACCTTGCGGCCTGCGTGGAGTTCGGCAAACAGTTCGCAGAGATCATCCAGGGCGCCTGAGGGCCCCGGTTCGGTCCCGCGATCGTTTCCTGCATCGTGCGGGCACGGCCTATTTCTTCAGCCGGTCGGAACCTTCCTTGTGGAGCTCGCGGTCGGCGTCCTTCTTGATCTGGTGCTGGTGGTCCAGCGCTTCTCCGCGGATGAGCGCCTTGCACACCGGGCAGATGGAGTCCTCTCCCGGGTCCTGTATCCCGCACACCATGCAGCGTTTTTTCTGCTCGGTCATCGGTCCCTCCCCGCCGCGTCGGCGTCGATCGTCTCGAGGGCTGCCTCCACACTTATAGGATACGCCGGAAACGGAAAGAATTAACCTACATCTTAAAAACGTCGCCACGATGGGTACTTACAAGAGGATCGCCAGCTTTTCAAGGAGATTTCGATGCCGCTGCGCCTGGAGAAGTCACGGATTCCCGACAAGCCCCGAAAGGGGCTCGTCCTGGTTCTGACGGGGGATGGGAAAGGGAAGACGACGTCGTGCCTGGGGATCGCGGTGCGCGCGGTCGGCTACGGGATGCGCGTTGTCATGATCCAGTTCATCAAGGGATCCCTGCATTACGGCGAACTGGACGGGGCGAAGCGGCTGGCGCCCGAGTTCGAGCTCATCCCGATGGGGAAGGGGTTCGTCGGGATCATGGGCGACACGCTGGATTTCTCCACGCACGCCAACGCCGCCAAGGAGGCGCTGGCGGCCGCGCGGGAAAAGATGTTCTCGGGGAAGGCCGACATCGTTATCCTGGACGAGGTGAACGTCGCCCTGCACCTGAAGCTGATTCCGCTGGAGGCCGTTCTCTCCCTCATCCAGGAGAAGCCGGAGAACGTCCATCTCGTCCTCTCCGGCAGGAACGCGCACGAAGAGGTGATCCGGCGCGCCCACCTCGTCACGGAGATGCGCTGCATCAAGCACCCGTTCGACCTCGGAATCGAGGCGGAGAAAGGAATCGACTATTGAGCGAGGCAACCGCAAGCGTCGAGGTGAAGGAAGATCTCTCCGACTGTCCGCGGTGCGGCGGGGAAAGGGGGTTCCACGTTTCCTTCCGCAGGCAGGGGCGGAACCTGGCGGTGATCCTGGTGTGCCCTTCGTGCGGGCACCGGTTCACCGTGGGGGAATGGGCGATCCCGGCCGGCGAGCCCCGCCCGTTCGACCCCGCAATCGACGCGGGGCCGTAAGCGGCCGCCTACTTCGCGCGCTCCAGCAGCGGGGAGCCGTACAGCAGCCCGAAGTAGTCCTCGGTGTTCCGGATATAGAGCTTCCCGCCGCCGGCGAGATTCTCCCCGGCGAGCTGCCCCTGCTTGAGGGCGCTCCTCCATCCGAAGTTGATGCGGCTCTCCCTGCGGTTGATGTCGAACACCTCCGCGCAGTCGCCCGCCGCGAAGATGTTGGAGACGTTGGTCCGCAGGTATTCGTCGACGAGAATGCCCGTCCCCACCTTGACGCCGCTTCCCTCCAGGAAGCCGACGGAGGGGAGCCGCTCCGTGGCGGCCACGATCATCTGGCAGCGGATCTCCTCGCCGCCCGCCGTGCAGACGACGTACGTCTTCCCGTCCAGGTCCAGCACGTCCGCGACGTCGGTCGCCTCCAGCGTCCGGACGCCCTTGTTCCGGAGCTGTTCCGTGATCTTGACCTCGGCCTCCCCGGAGATCGGGTTGCCGAAGCGGGGGAGGCCCGGACTGATCCAGACCACCTGCTGGCCCAGCTTGCGCAGCGCCCGCGCGGCCTCGATCCCCAGGTATCCCGGCCCGTAGACCACCGAAACGTCGGAGCGCATGGCGTGCGCGCGGATCCGCAGCGCGTCGCCGATGGTGTTCAGCGTGAAAAACGCCCCGGGGTTTCTCAGGAAGGCCAGCGGCACGATCGGGGTCCCGCCGACGGCGATCAGCAGGAAGTTGTAGGTCTCTTCCGTGCCGTCCGAAAAGGTGACCCGGTTCTTCGCGGAATCCACCCGGCGGGCGCGCTTGCCGGGCCGGACCTCGATCTTCTCCGCGGCGAGGGTTTTTCCCTGCGGGTCGTCGATCGCGGTGGGCTCCATCTACCCCGAGACGATGTCCGGCAGGCAGGGCCGCAGATACGGCGCGGCGTACTCCTCCGTCGCGATGAC
>JBLNFH010000305.1:0-4796 GCA_050263475.1 Deltaproteobacteria bacterium | reverse complement strand
TCCGGATCTGACGCACCATCGAGCCGGTCAAATACCGACACGAACTCAAGGAGAGTTGCCGATGCTGACCAAAGCGTACATCCCGTATCGAGGATATTACAGCACCCCCTTCACCCGCTGGCAGGGCGCGCTGGCGAACGAGCACTCGATCGTCCTCGGCGCCGATACGTCCCGGCGCTTTTTCGCCGCCAGGGGGTGGGACCCCATGAAAGTGGAGTACGTGGTGGTCGGAAGCACCATCTACCAGAAACAGTGGTTCTACAGCGGCCCCTGGGCGGCGGCGCTGATGGGGGCCACGGGGGCGCCCGGCATCCTCGTCAACCAGGCGTGCTCCACCTCCACCGTTTCCATCTACCAGGCCGGGATGGGCGTCGAAACCGGACTGTTCGGCAACAGCTGGTGCCTGCTGGCCGACCGCTGCTCCAACGGCCCCCACGCCGTCTGGCCCAATGCCAACGGCCCCGGCGGCCAGGTGATCTCCGAGAACTGGGTCATGGACAACTTCGGCAAGGACCCGTGGGCGGGCGGCGCCATGATCCAGACCGCGGAAAACGTCAGCAAGGAGCACGGCGTCACCCGGGAGGAATGCGATGCCATCACGCTGCGCCGCCAGGAGCAGTACGATGACGCCCTGGCCAACGACCGGGAGTTCCAGAAGCGCTACATGTTCCCGGTCGAGGTCCAGGTCTCCAGGAAGAAGACCCTGGCCGTCGAGGCCGACGAGGGAGTGTCGACCAGCACCGGAGAGGGGCTGGCGGCCCTGAAACCCGTCATCCCCGACGGCGTGCATACCTTCGGGACACAGACCCACCCGGCCGACGGCAACTGCGGCGTCTGCGTGACCACACGGGAGAAGGCCAGGGAGCAAAGCGCCGACCCCGACGTCGAAATCCGGATCGTCTCCTTCGGGTTTGCCCGGACCAAGAAGGGGTTCATGGCGGCCGCGGTCGCCCCGTCCGCCCGGATGGCGCTCGACAACGCCGGCATCCGGACCACGGACCTGGGCGTCATCAAGACGCACAACCCCTTCGCGGTCAACGACCTGGTCATGGCCAAGGCCCTCAACCTGGACGCGAACGCGATGAACAACTTCGGCAGCTCGCTCATCTTCGGCCATCCCCAGGCGCCCACCGGTGCGAGGCTCATCATCGAGGGGATCGAGGAATTGGCCATGAAGGGGGGAGGCTACCTGCTCTTCTCCGGGTGCGCCGCCGGCGACACCGCGGCCTCCCTCGTTCTCAAGGTCGGGTAAGGAACGGCAACCCCGTGGAAACGGAGTGAAGGGATGGACTATCGGTTCCTTACCATGAAGCGGGAAGGCCGCATCCTGGTGATCACCCTCAATCGACCGCCGACGAACCCGCTCGGCGGCGAGTTCGGCAGGGAACTCTTCGACGCCGCGAGCGAAGCCGAGCGGATGGAAGACGTGACCGTGGTGGTCATCGCCAGCGCGCTGGAAAAGGCGTTCATCGCCGGGGCCGACATCAAGGAAATGGCCGCAATGGGGCCGGAGGAATCCGAAGCCTTTTCTAAGCTTCTCCAGGGGGTCAACGATATCCTTTCCCGCATGAGGAAGGTGGTGATCGCCGCCATCAACGGCCACGCGCTGGGCGGCGGCTGCGAGCTCGCCCTGGCATGCGACTATCGGTTCATGGCGGCGGGGAAAGGCCGGATCGGCCTGCCGGAGGCGACCCTGGGCATCGTGCCCGGGGCGGGCGGCACCCAGCGGCTCCCCCGCCTGGTGGGCCTTTCCAGGGCGATGGACATGCTCCTGCGAGGAACGACGATGGGACCCGAGGAGGCGCTGGGAATCGGCCTCGTCGACCGGGTCATCGAGGCCGGGAACTTCATGGACGAGGTCCTGCGATTCGCCGCCATGCTCGCCTCCGGGGCCGGCAAGGCCATGGGCTACATCAAGGCGGCGGTCCGGGAAGGGGTCGACCTTCCCCTGGAGCAGGCCCTGGCCGTCGAGCGCGCGTACGGCCTGGAAAACCTGAAGACCCGCGACGCCAGGGAAGGGCTTGCCGCCTTCGCCGAAAAACGCAAGCCGGTCTTTCTCAGCAGATAATCACACGGCACCTTCCAGAGGAAAGGAGAGCGCACGATGAAGTTCGAGGAGATCCGGACGGTGGGGGTTGCGGGCGCCGGCGCCATGGGCGCCGGGATCGCACAGGTTGCGGCCCAGTCGGGCTTCGAGGTGAAGGTGGTGGACGTGAGCGATGCGGCCTGGGCCCGGGCCCACAAGGCCATCTCCAAGAGCCTGGAGCGACTGGCCGCCAAGGAGAAGATCACCGGGGAGCAGATGAAGGAGGCCCTCGGCCGCCTCAGCTTCTCCACCGACATCGGCACCCTGAAAGGCGTCCCGTTCCTCTTCGAGGCCGTCTTCGAGAACATCGACGTCAAGAAGGATCTCTACGCGAAGCTCGACGCCGTCTGCGGCGACGACGTGGTGTACGCCAGCAACACCTCCTCCCTTTCCATCACGGAAATGGCCTCCCTGGTCAAGCGTCCCGCCAAGTTCGTCGGCATGCACTTCTTCAACCCGGTGCCGATGATGCGCCTGGTCGAGGTCATCCCCGCGCTGCAGACGGAGAAGGCGACCACCGACCTGGCCCTGGCGATGGCGCAAAAACTCGGCAAGACCGCCATCACCTGCAAGGACACCCCCGGGTTCGTCGTGAACCGGCTGCTGGTTCCCTACCTGCTCGACGCCGCCCGCATCCTCGCGGAGGGCGTGGCGTCGGCCGAGGAGATCGACACGGCCATGAAGCTCGGCTGCGGGATGCCGATGGGGCCCTTCGAGCTCATGGATTTCACGGGGGTCGAAATCGCCTACTACGTCGGCGAGATTTTCCACGGGTACACGAAAGAGGCCCGGTTCTCTCCTCCCGGCCTGATGCGGAACATGGTGAAGGCGGGGTACCTCGGACGCAAGGCCGGAAAAGGTTTCTACGACTATACCGGGAAATAGGCCGTTCCTTCAAGGACCGGCCGACATTAGAGCGAAGGGGGAAAAGGCGAGCCATGGCGTGGGACAATGTAGAGACGATCGGCCGCAGCGAGATGCGGCACATCCAGCTCGGTCGGCTTCAGAAAACCGTCGGCTACGTGTATGAGAAAAACGCCGTATACAAGAAGAAGCTGGACGTGCTGGGGGTGAAGCCGGGCGACATCCGGTCGCTGGACGATATCCGGAGACTGCCCTTTACGACCAAGCAGGACATCCGGGACAACTACCCCTTCAACCTCTTCACCGCGTCCCAGGAGGACATCGTCGAGTACCACGCCACCTCCGGGACCACGGGGAAGCCGGTCGTCGTCGGCTACACCCGGAACGACATCGAGCTGTGGTCCGAGGTCATGGCACGGGCCTTTACCGCCGGCGGCGTCACGAAAAAGGACGTCGTCCAGAACATTTACGGCTACGGTCTCTTCACCGGCGGCCTGGGGGCCCACTACGGCGCCATACGGGTCGGCGCTTCGGTGATCCCGATGTCCGGCGGCAACACGCAGCGGCAGCTCATGATGATGCAGGACTTCGGCAGCAACGTCGTCACCTGCACCCCCTCGTTCCTCATGCACCTCTACGAGGTGGGGGAGCAGGCGGGGGTCGACTTCAAGAAGCTTCCCCTTCGCGTAGGGCTGTTCGGCGCCGAGCCCTGGAGCGAGTCGATGCGCCAGTCCATCCAGGAGAAGTTCGGGATCATCGCCTGCGACCTCTACGGCCTTTCCGAGATCATCGGTCCCGGCGTCTCGTTCGAATGCCACGAAGTCCGGAAAGGGCTGCACATCAACGAGGACTGCTTCTACCCGGAGATCATCAATCCCGAAACCGGCGACGTCCTTCCCCCGGGGGAGCAGGGGGAGCTGGTATTCACCACCATCGGCAACGAGGGGCAGCCGCTGCTGCGGTACCGCACCCGGGACATCACGCGGCTCAATTACGAGCCGTGCGCCTGCGGGCGCACCCTGGTCAAGATGGAAAGGGTCACCGGCCGGACCGACGACATGCTGATCATCCGCGGGGTCAATTTCTTCCCCTCCCAGATCGAGTCGGTCATCCTCAAGCGCCAGGGGGTCTCGCCCCACTACATCGTCGTGGTCGACCGCAAGGGGAGCATGGACGAGGTCGAGGTCAAGATCGAGGTCACCGACGAGTTCATGGCGAAGGCCGCCGCCGACGTCCTCAAGGGGAGCGAGCAGGAACTCCTCCAGGACGTGATGATCGCGAAGCAGAAGGTGGAGAACCTCCGGCGGGACATCAAGGACATGATCGGCATCTCCGTCAAGGTGACCCTGGTCCCGCCGGGAACGATCCCGCGCAGCGAAGGCAAGGCCAAGCGCGTCGAAGACAGGAGACCCAGGTAAATCCGTATGGCGTCCATGAAGAAAATCCTGTCCGGCAACGAAGCCATCGCCCTGGGCTTTTCGGACTCGGGCGGCGTCTTCGCATCCGGTTACCCCGGGACCCCCAGCACGGAGACCCTGGAAGAGCTTGCGCGCATCGGCGACGTCTACTGCGAGTGGGCGGCCAACGAGAAAGTCGGCCTCGAAGCGGCCATCGGCGCATCGATCGCCGGCGGGAGGGCGATGGCCACGATGAAGCACGTCGGCGTGAACGTGGCCGCGGATGCGCTGTTGACCCTGGCCTACACGGGAGTCAACGCCGGGCTGGTCCTCATGGTGGCCGACGACCCCGGGATGCATTCCTCCCAGAACGAGCAGGACAGCCGCAATTACGCCAAGTTCGCGAAAATCCCGATGCTCGACCCTTCCGATTCCCGGGAGGCCTACGA
>JBLNFH010000304.1:0-2938 GCA_050263475.1 Deltaproteobacteria bacterium | reverse complement strand
CTCGTACCCCACGGGATGGGCCTGCTTCATCCAATCGGTCACCCAGGGATTGTGATAGGTGTACTTTCCCATGTGGACGTGGAAATCGATCCGGACCCCGCCGCCGCTCCCGCCTCCCTTTCCGGGAGTCACGGGCGCTGCTCCCTCCTCAGACATACTGCCCGGCGTCGACCCGGATCACCTCGCCGGTGATCTTGCGGGCCGCGTCGGAGAGCAGGAACAGCACCGCATGAGCGACATCCTCGGGCGTGGCCAGCTCGGGCAGCACGCTTTCCGACCTGGCCTTGTCGACGAACTCCGGGGGCAGCGCAAGGGCCATCTCGGTCATGACCATGCCCGGAGCGACGGCGTTGACCGTCACGCCCTTGGGCCCGAGCTCCCGCGCCAGGGTCTTGGTCAGGCCGATCAGTCCCGCCTTGGAGGCGCAGTAGTTCGCCTGGCCGAACTTGCCCCGGATCCCGTTGATGGAGGTGATGTTGACGATCCGGCCGTAGCCGGCCTTCCGCATGGCGGGCGCCAGCGCCCGCGCGACGTTGAACGCCCCCGTCAGGTTGACCGAGAGCACCGATTGCCACTCGTCGTCGCTCATGTGGATCATGCTGCGGTCGCGGGTGATGCCGGCGTTGTTGACCAGAAGGGAGGCGGGGGCCGGCAGCTGCGCAACGGCCGCGGCGACGGCGGAGGAATCCGCGATATCGACCTTATGGAACCGGTACGGAACCTCGCCGGCGCCATCCCCGGGGGCCACATCGAAGACGTGCACGTCCGCCCCGTGATCGACCAGCGCCCGGGTGATCGCCAACCCGATGCCGCGCGCGCCGCCGGTGACCACCGCAACGCGCCCGTCGAATTTATAAATCCCGCACATTTATCCCCCGTTGGGTGTCAGGAATCCGGTCCCGGGTGCTTTTAAGCATTCAAGTACCACAATACCCTGATACCTGTCAAGGAAGCAGCCCCTCGAATGCGCCATCCGGCCTCGACCCTTTCCCCCTGAAACTGTCTTATGATATACGGCATGCGCGCGGGATCGCGGAAGTGGCGATCCCGCTTCCCCGGGAGGGAAGGACATGCCGACCCCGACGCTTCGCCCCCTGCTGCCGGACGACCTGGACCGGGTATCCGAAATCGAAAGCCGGATCGCCGGCCGCCCCAGGAGGGGCTTCCTGGAGAAGCGTTTCGCCGTGGCGGCGGCGACCCCGGATGGCTTCCTCACCTGCGCCGCTCTCGAAGGGGACGTCCTTCTGGGATACGGATTCGCAAGGCTGCGGGAGGGCGAGTTCGGCGCCAGCGGCGTGGTTGCGGACCTCGACGTCATCGGGGTCGACCCCGATGCGCAGGGAAGGGGGATCGGCAGGGCGGTGCTCTCGTGCATCGAGCGGCAGATGAAACAGAGGGGCCTCGCCGCGTTGAGAACCCAGATCGACTGGACGGATCACGGGATGATCCGCTTCTTCTCTTCCGCGGGTTTCCGCCTGGCACCCGGCCGGATCATCGAGCGCGACACCTCGCCGTTGCGGGAGGATGTTGCGGAAGTGACCCCCGTCGTCCTGGACGGCAAACGGCGGGTCCACAGCAGCGCGGGGGGGAACGACTACGAGATGCTGGCCCGGGACAGGGTGCTGGTCCGCTCCCTGAAAGAGGGGGACCTGGCGGCCGTCGTCCGGATCGACGGCAAGCTCACGGGGATGGACCGTTCCTCCTATTATCGGGCCAAGTTCCGCGAGATGCTGATCGAATCCGGGATCCGGGTGTCCCTGGTGTCCGAGAAGGACGGGATCGTCACCGGCTTCGTCATGGCGCGCGTCGATTTCGGCGAATTCGGCAAGGTCGACAAGGCGGCGGTGGTCGATACCGTCGGCGTCCATCCCGCGTACGGAAGGGAAGGCGTCGGGCACGCGCTCCTCTCGCAGCTGCTGCTGAACCTGTCCACCCTCCAGGTCGAATGCGTGCGCGTCCAGGTATCCCATGAGGATTTCAGCCTGCAGCGGTTTCTGCAGGCGCGCGGGTTCGTCCCCTCCCAACGGCTGGTCCTCTGCAAGACGGTCGAATAGCTCGCATCCGCCCTGATTCCGAGGGGAAATTTTTCATTGACATTATAATTGGTATTGTGGTACCTATTTACATAATTGAATAATTCCTTTGGGGTCCAGGAGGAGCCATGGCCACTGCAGACGAGATCATCGCCAGAACCTCGCCGTCCCGGCTGATCGACCACAACCTGATCGACAAGGAGGTGGAAAGCCTCTGCGACGGCATGGTCCGCTATGACAAGCGGACCGCGAGGCGTCGCGACGGGTCCGCGGCGGAAGGGCTCTACAATGCCTGGATCGTCCTCAACAATCCCAAGCAGTACAACTCCTACACCACCGACATGGTCAAGGCCGCCATCCTCGCCTTCCGCAGGGCCTCCGCCGACCGCGAGGTCAGCGCTGTCGTGTTCACCGCCGTGGGCGACAAGGCGTTCTGCACCGGCGGGAATACCAAGGAATACGCCGAGTATTATGCCGGAAAGCCGCAGGAGTACCGGCAGTACATGCGCCTGTTCAACGACATGGTGTCGGCCATCCTGGGCTGCGACAAGCCGGTGATCTGCAGGGTGAACGGCATGCGCATCGGCGGCGGCCAGGAAATCGGCATGGCGTGCGACTTCACCATCGCCCAGGACCTCGCCAATTTCGGGCAGGCCGGCCCCAAGCACGGCTCGGCGGCCATCGGCGGCTCCACCGACTTCCTGCCGGTGATGATCGGCTGCGAGCAGGCCATGGTCTCCGGCACGCTGTGCGAGCCCTTCTCCGCCCACAAGGCGGCCCGCCTCGGCATCGTTTCGGGGCTGGTGCCCGCGTTGAAGGTGCAGGGGCGGTTCGTCGCCAACCCGACGGTGATCACCGACCGGATGCTGGACGAATACGGCCGGGTGATCCTGGGCGAGTTCAAG
>JBLNFH010000303.1:0-6762 GCA_050263475.1 Deltaproteobacteria bacterium | reverse complement strand
GGATCGGTCTTTCTTCCGTACTATTTCGGCCGGGAGAGCCTCCGGCGCGATCTCGAGGACAGCTTCCTGGAGCTGTCCAACGCGATCCGGGTGAGCATCGACCAGCTCACGGCCCCGGCCGCCTCCGAGGAGGACAGGCTCCGGGGATATATCGAGTCCCTGAAAAAAACCGGAATCCGCGAGGTCTCCATCGTCGGGGAGGACATGGGGATCATCGACAGCACCGATCCCAAGAAGATCGGCAAGGTCTCCCGGATCAAGCTTCCCAAGGAAAAACTGATCATCAACGCCACGTTCGGCGAGGAGACGCCGGGGGGGAAGACGAAGGACCTCGTGATCCCCGTCACGCTGGGAGGGGACACGATGGGCTACATCCATGTCCGCATGCGGATCGAGGACTTCACGGAGACCATCCGGAAGAACCTGTATTTCAGGTTCTTCAGCACCCTGCTCATCTTTTCCTTCGGCCTCGTGCTGGCGGTCAGCATTTCCTTCCATTACGTCCGGCCGGTGGAGGAGCTTGCCCACGCGGCGGAAAAGGTGGCGGCGGGCGACCTGTCCCAGGAGCTTCCGGTGCGCGGAAAGGACGAGGTGGGTCGGCTCACGCGGGCGTTCAACGAGATGATCTCCAAGCTGCGGCAGAACCGGGAGCTGGAGGAGAAGGTGCGCGAGACCCAGTACCTGACGCAGCTCGGCCAGCTATCCTCGGGGGTCGCGCACGAGATCCGCAACCCCCTGAATTTCATCGCCCTGGCGATCGACCACCTGGGGGCGTTGTCGAAGAGCGGCTCCGCCGATGCGGCGAAGGAAACGGAGCGGATCATCTCGAGAATCAAGGAGGAGATCCTGAGGCTGAACGAGCTCGTCACCAATTTCGTCACGTACGGCCGCCCGCCGGCTCCTTCGGTGACGCCCGTGCAGATCCCTGAAATCGTCGAGAGCGTGCTCCGGATGGCGGACGGCCGGCTCCGGACCCAGCGGATCCAGTGCCGGCGGGAATTTCACGCCGGGCCGCCGGTCCTGGTGGATCCCGACATGATCCGCCGGGCCGTGGTGAACGTCGTGGGGAATGCGATCGACGCGATGCCCGACGGCGGAGAGCTGCACATTGCGGCCGGTCCGGGGGAGGACGGCGGGTACGAGCTTTCCATCGGCGACACCGGCGCGGGGATCCCCGGGGAGTGCCTGGACAAGATCTTCGATCCGTACTTTACGACGAAGCCTTCCGGGCTGGGGCTGGGGCTGGTTCTCACGCGGAAGATCGTGGAGGCGCACGGAGGGAAAATCGTGCTAGATTCGCATCCGGGGACGGGCACGCGGGTCCGCATCCTCCTGCCGAGGGAACCAGCGGGGTGAGAACGTGAAGGGGACGATCCTGGTCGTAGACGACGAACGGAACCAGCGGGAGATCCTGGGCTCGATCTTAAAGAGCGAAGGCTACTCCCCCGTGCTGGCGGGGAGCGGTGCGGATGCCCTTCGCGCCCTCGACCGGGAGCCCGTCGACCTGGTGCTGACCGACCTCGTGATGCCGGGGATGACGGGCGAGGAGCTGATCGACGCGGTCCACTCGAGGAACCCCGGCGTTCCGATCCTGCTCACCAGCGCCTACGGGACGATCCAGACCGCCGTCGACGCGATCAAGAAGGGAGCCTATTACTATTTCGAAAAGCCGGTGGACCGCGCCAAGCTCCTGATCATCATCGAGCGGGCGATCGAGAACCTGCGGCTGCGGGAATCGCACCGGCTCCTCTCTCAAAGGCTGTTCCCCGGCGCCGCGCCGATCATCGGGGAGCACCCGAGCATCCGGGAGATCAAGCGCATTCTTCCGCGAGTGTCCAAGAGCGATGCCGTCATCCTGCTGACCGGGGAAAGCGGCACCGGCAAGGAAGTGATCGCCCGGAACATCCATTCGATCAGCGATCGCAGCCAGGCGCCCTTCCTTGCGGTCAACTGCGCATCGCTGCCGGAGAGCCTGTTCGAGAGCGAGCTGTTCGGGCACGAGAAGGGAGCCTTCACGGGGGCGCATCGGCGGGAGATCGGCCTGTTCGAGGCGGCGTCGGGGGGGACGCTCTTCCTGGACGAGATCGCCGAGGTGAAGCTCGACATCCAGGCGAAGCTCCTCCGCGCGCTGCAGGAGAGGGAGATCCGCCGCGTGGGGGGGAAAGAGAACATCTCGATCGACGTCCGCATCGTCGCGGCGACGAACCGCGACCTGGAAGAGGCGGTCAAGGAGGGGAGGTTCCGGGCCGACCTGTTCTACCGGCTGAACATCCTGAAGCTGGCCCTGCCGCCCCTCCGGGACCGTCTTTCGGACATTCCGGCGCTGGCGGAATTCTTTCTGGCCAAACACGGCGAGAAGGGAGTCCCCCCCGTGCGGGAGATCACCCGGGAGTCGATGCGCCTGATGCTTCGATACGCATGGCCCGGGAACATCCGCGAACTCGCCTCGGTGATCGAGCGTGCCGTGGTGCTGGCGGAAGAGGGAAGGATCACCCCGGACGTCCTTCCCCCCGAGATCCGTGACGAGCCGACCGCGCATGTTGCGCACGTGTTCCCCCTCCCGGCGGCGGGTGTGGATTTCGAAAGGGTGGAGGAGAGCCTGTTGCGCCAGGCGGTGGAGCGCTCGGGCGGGGTGCACACCCGGGGAGCGGAGCTGCTGCGCATGAGTTACAAAACGTACATCTATCGCCTGAAGAAATTCGGAATCATCCCCGCCTGATCGCGGTCCTCATTTGAGGAAAGCGTTGCTCATATGGGTAACGCAAGTGCGCGCCTGCGGTAAATAAAACGTGGGGACCGGTTATAATTATTGTATAAATCCCTGAAAATGAATTGGCACCATTCTTGGATATCCTAATGAATCAAAAATAATAATTTCTCCGTACGGAGGATTCGGATGAAGAGGATTCTCGCATGGTTTGCCGCGGCGGCGTTCGCGCTGTCGCTTGCGGGCACCGCGGTGGCGGCCGAGCCGAAGAAGGCGGACGCGCCTCCGGCGAAAGCAGCGGAAGCGGTGAAGAAGGCGGAGCCCGCGAAAAAGGATGCGGTCAAGAAGGCGAAGACGAAGGTCGTCACGGGCACGATCGAGACGGTGGACGCAGCGACGGGAACCTTATCCATCAAAGGGAAAAAGGAAACCCTGCAGTTGAAGGCCGGCGAGAAGGTGAAGCTGGACGGTTTCAAGGTCGGCGACAAGGTCACGGCCGCCTACTCCGAGGGGGTCGTCTCCAAGATCGTGGCGGCGAGGAAGGCCACCCCGATGGAAGAGACGAATAAAGCAGGCGCCGAGAAGAAGGTCGCCCCGGCAGCGCCTCCGGCCGGCAAGAAGTAACCCGATCGAATCCGCTAGGACCGTCCCGCCCCACAAGGGCAGGGGCGACCGGGGCAGGGGGACACAATCTCCCTGCCCATTTTTATTTGAGTTTTCAAACCAGTTACACGCATTGACTTTTCCCGGCGCCTTTGATAGACAATCCTTTGCTTTGCCCCCCAACCCACCTGAAGGAGAAAAGCCCGATGAAAGTCCTCGCGCTGGACAACCTGCAGAAGGTCGGCATCGACGTGTTCGTCAAGGAGGGGATCGAGGTCGACGTCAAAGGGAAGATGACCCCGGAGGAGCTCGCGGCGGTGATCGACAATTACGACGGGGTCGTGGTGCGGGGAGCGACGAAGGCGACGGCCGCGGTGTTCGAGAAGGTCGCCCGCACGAAGGTGATCGGCCGCGCGGGAAGCGGGACGGACAACATCGACAAGGCGGCGGCCACCAAGAAGGGCGTCGTGGTGATGAACACCCCGGGAGGCAACACCGTCACCACGGGGGAGCATGCCGTCGCGATGATGATGGCGCTTGCGCGCCAGATCCCCCAGGCCACCGCTTCGATGAAGGACGGCAAGTGGGAAAAGAACAAATTCATGGGGACGGAGCTCACCGACAAGGTTCTGGGCGTGGTCGGGATGGGGAACATCGGGAAGGTCGTCGCCGAAAGGGGCCTCGGGCTGAAAATGTCCGTCCTGGGGTATGACCCGTATGTGTCGAAGGACGACATGGCGCGGCTGGGCGTGGAATACGTGGCACTGGACGATCTGTTCCGCCGATCCGACTTCATCACCTTCCACACGCCTCTGACGCCCGAGACGAAGAACATGGTGAACGCCTCCTCCCTCGCGAAGATGAAGAAGGGGGTCTATCTCATCAATTGCGCGCGCGGGGCGCTGATCGTCGAGTCCGACCTCCAGGCGGCCCTGGAATCGGGCAAGGTGAAGGGAGCGGCGATCGACGTCTACCCGGTCGAGCCCCCCGCGGCAGACACGCCGTATTTCAAGCATCCCAACGTGATCCTCACTCCCCACCTGGGCGCCGCCACCACGGAAGCCCAGGAGAAGGTGGCGGTATTGATCGCCGAGCAGATCAGCGATTTCCTGAAAAAGGGAACCATCCGCAATTCCGTCAACTTCCCGTCGGTGTCGGCCGAGCTGCTGCCGACCCTGAAGCCGTACCTGGAACTGGGGGAGAAGCTGGGCGCTTTCCATGGCCAGATGCTGGACACGTCGCTCAAGGAGTTGAAGGTGGAGTACATCGGGGAGGTCGGGAAGCTGGCCACCGCGCCCGTCACCATCTCGATCCTGAAAGGGCTTCTCCAGTACCAGACCGAGGAGGTCAACCTCGTCAACGCGCGGATGGTTGCGGAAGAGAGGGGGGTCAAGGTCACGGAGACCAAGGCCGCGCGGTCGGAGGATTTCACCAGCCTGGTCCGCGTGAAGGTGATCACCGAAAAGGGGGAATCCACCATCTCCGGAACCGTCTACGGGACCGCCCCGCGCGTCGTGACGATCGACCGATACCCCATCGAGGCCGACCTTTCCGGCGGCATCCTGATGCTGCAGAACCAGGATGTCCCGGGCGTCGTCGGGCGGGTCGGGACGTTCCTCGGCGAGAAGGGGATCAATATCGCCGGCCTGCAGCTGGGACGGAAAGAGGTCGGCGGGACCGCCGTCTCCCTGGTGAGCGTCGACAACCCGGTTCCCGAGCCCGTTTTGAAGCAGCTCAGCAAGCTTCCCAACATCATGGCCGCAAAATACCTGACGTTCTAGGAAAGAGGCGATCCCTTGAAGAGCATCATCGTCATCGACGCACAGTGGGGCGACGAGGGGAAGGGAAAGATCGTCGACATCTACTCCGAGTTTGCCGACACCATCGTGCGGTCGACCGGAGGGAACAATGCCGGGCACACGCTGGTGGTCAAGGGGGAGAAGTTCATCTTTCACCTGATCCCCTCCGGCATCCTGCACCCCGGCAAGAAGTGCGTCATCGCCAACGGGGTGGTCGTGGATCCGAAGGTCCTGCTGGCCGAGGTCGACCGGCTCCAGGAGCGCGGCTATCTGAAGGACAATGCGCAGCTCAAGGTCGGGCTGCTCGCCAACATCATCATGCCGTACCATATCGTGCTGGACCGCGCGCGTGAGGAAAAGCTGGGGAGCCGGAAGATCGGTACCACGGCGCGGGGAATCGGCCCCTGCTACGAGGACAAGATCGCGCGGACCGGAATCCGGGCGTGCGACCTGATCCATCCGGACACCTTCGCGGAGAAACTTGCGGCCAACCTCGACCTGAAGAATTTCCTCCTGAAGAATTACTACGGCGCCGAGGAGATCCCCTTCCAGTCCTGCCTCGAGGAGTACGCCGGGTACGGGGATCGGCTGAAACCGTATCTGATCGACACCTCGAGCTATTTGAATGAAGAGATCAACCGGGGATCGAAGGTCCTGTTCGAGGGCGCCCAGGGGACCCTGCTGGACATCGACCACGGCACGTACCCGTTCGTCACCTCCTCCAACACCACGGCGGGAGGGGCCTGTACAGGTTCCGGCGTCGGCCCGACGAAAATCAGCGGCGTCATCGGCGTATCGAAGGCGTACGCGACCCGCGTCGGCGGCGGGCCGTTCCCGACGGAGCTGTTCGACGAGGAGGGGCAGCTGATCCGGGACCGGGGACACGAATACGGCTCCACGACGGGGCGGCCGCGCCGGTGCGGCTGGTTCGACGCTCCGGTGGTGCGGTATGCCCACCGGCTGAACAACCTGTCCGGCATTGCTCTTACCAAGCTGGACGTTCTGTCGGGGCTTCCGCGGATCAAGGTCTGCGTCGGCTACGAGATCGGGGGGACGAAACGGGACGAAGTCCCCCTGTCCCTCCCGGAATTCGAAGCTGCGAAACCCGTATACGAGCAGGTGGAGGGATGGAAAGAGGACATCACCACGGCGAAGGAGTTCGGGGACCTGCCGAAAGCCGCCCAGAAATACGTGCGCGTGCTCGAGGATGTGTCCGGCGTGGAGATTACCCTCGTCTCCGTGGGTCCCGAGCGGAACCAGACGATCGTCCGCAGGAACCCGTTCCGGTCTTGACACTTCGGGCTGGCCACCGGTAGCATGGTTTGTTTCGGGGGGAGCCCATAGCTCAGTTGGCAGAGCATCTGACTTTTAATCAGAGGGTCGCAGGTTCGATCCCTGCTGGGCTCACCAGCGCACTCCAACGCGTCCCCATCGTCTAGTCCGGCCAAGGACACCGCCCTTTCACGGCGGCGACGCCGGTTCAAATCCGGCTGGGGACGCCACATTCTTCCGTTGCGCGTCTATGCGTCGGATTTGAACGCGAGCGCGCCAGCCCCGATCCGCTTCGGCGAGGTCGCAGTCGGCCTGCCTCGGTCTTTCTTGCCTTTTTAGGCATGCAGACAGGAAAATAGAAAGGTTATGGATTTCCTTCGC
>JBLNFH010000302.1:0-3570 GCA_050263475.1 Deltaproteobacteria bacterium | reverse complement strand
ATGCCGACGACCGGGAGCCGAGTTTATTCGCCTCGATCAGCTGCGAAACGGTGCCGACCTTCATCGACGACAGGAGATCCTTCAATTTCCGCTCCAATCCCGGTATGCCCACCTGATGGCGGAGACGCCGGAAGAACGGCGCCTGGACCGCGGGATGCCGGGGGTCGAGCTCCCAGGGATGGACGTACACGACTCCCGCCCTGCCGTTCCGTTCAAGGCTCCGGAAGAGCGCTTTCGTCACGAGAAGCGGGTAGGCACGGAGGTACCCCCCCCCTCCGAACGGGATCCGGATCGACCCGAGCGACGCGACAGTAAGCGGCACTTCCCAGATGTCCCCGGTTTCGTTGGAAGCCATGATCCGCGGATCGTCGCCGAACTCCGACCATCCGTACCGGTCGTGCCAAATGGGGAAGACGCTGCTGCTGTAACGGTACCCCTCGTGCAGAAGGACTTCGTAGGCCCATGCCGTTTTTTCGAGGATGGAAAACGTCGGCGCCCGGTACCCCAGCACCGGCTTCTGCGCGATCTCCTCCAGACGATCCTTCGATCTATGGATGTCTTCCCGGAATTCCTTCGGGGTCATGCGGGTGATCATTCGATGGTCGAAGCCGTGCGAGGCGATCTCATGGCCGGCCCCGGCGATCCTTCGGATCAAGGAGGGATATTTTTCGGCCAGCCAGCCGAGGACGAAAAAGGTGCCCTGCGCCCGGAACGACCGGAGAATGCCCAGCACGCGGTCCGTTTGTTCCTCGACCCGGGGAGGGTACCGTTCCCAATCCTTTTTTTCGATGCAGTCGGAAAAGGCTTCAACCTGGAAATATTCCTCGACATCGACGGTCAAGGCGTGCCGGACCGCATTTTCGGCCGTGTCATTCATGATGGACGCATCGAGGGTCGATCGCCGGGGAAAACCGCGCGGGACCGGCCGAGGCTACCTGGCGCCCCGCCCCAGGAGGACGATTTTCATGGTCTGGAACAGGATCAGGAGATCCAGCTTCAGGGACATGTTCTTGATATAGAAAAGGTCGTACTGGAGTTTTTCCTTGGACTCGTCGATCGTGCCGCTGTACATGAACCGGACCTGCGCCCATCCGGTGAGCCCCGGCTTGACGGTGTGGCGCAGGGAATAATACGGGATCAGGCTCTGAAGCTTCTCGACGAATTCCGGCCGCTCCGGGCGGGGGCCGACGAAATCCAGCTCCCCCTTGAACACGTTGAACAGCTGGGGGAGCTCGTCGATCCGCGATAACCGGAGAAATCTGCCGACCTTCGTGATCCGGGGATCGTCCTTCACCGCCCAGACCGCCTCCCCGTTCTGCTCCGCGTCGTTGCGCATCGACCGGAATTTATAGATGCGGATCCGCCTGCCGTTCTGACCTACCCGGTCCTGCGCATAGATCACCGGCCCGGGCGAATCGAGCTTGATCAGGATCGCGATCACAAGAAAGAAAGGAAGGAAAACGACCAGTGCCACCGAGGAAACGATCGCACTGACGATCCGGCGGACGGAGAGCAGGAACCTGGATTTTCGAAACCCTTCGTTGAAGATGAAAAAGGAGGGGGAGAGATTGTCGATCGGGATCCTTCCGGACAGCTTCTCGAAAAATCCGTGCCACTCCAGCACCTGGCATCCATTGATCCTGAGGGCGAGCATCTCCTTGATGGGGTATTCTCCGCGCCGCTCGGTGATCGCCACGACGACCTTGCTGACGCCGTTTCTTTTCACGACCTCCACCAATTGCGCCGGGTCGGCGAGAATTTTCCCGATCCCTGCAATGGGAACCTCCGCGGCAGATCCCGCGCCGCCTACGAATCCCATGAGGTGAAGGCCGAAACGTTCCCTTTTCCTGACTTCCTCTCCCACCAGGCGGGCGATGTCCCCCGTCCCCAGGATCAGGATGTTTTCGTGGGGCGCTATGCGCGTGATATATATTTCGAACAGGACCCGCCAACCAAACAGCAGAATGGACGCGATCAGGATGCTGAGGTAATACATCTCGTCCGCCACGCCGAACTTCGGAATGGCATAGGAAAGCAGGCCGACGCCGATGCAGACGAACCCGATCGCGATCATCAGCGCGAATAACATCTCCCCCCAGGTTTGGGAAAGCCTCAGGTTATAGAGGTCGAGCAGGTACATGCAGGATTGGCAGAAGAAGGTGATCACCAGCCCCCTTGCAACCACGTCGCCCATGCTGACGACGGCCGTTCCCGCCCGCCCGTGGATCATGATGAAGCCCGCCACGACCGAGAAGATGATGATCCCCCCTTCGACGCAGAAGCAGACGGCGCTTCGGAGAGAGATGAACCGGTTTTCGAGGACGATCACGCGATGGGCTCCCCGACGTGATTCTTGTGGTAGTACTTGCCGTAATACCGGCTGTAGTATTTCTTGCTGCGCTGGCTGACCCCGTTCAGGACCACTCCGATGACCTTGTCTTCCCCCACCTCTTCGACCGCCTGCCGTATCAGCGAATGAGGGGTAAACCCCGCCCGGTACAGGAACAGGAAGCCGTCCACCTGATCCCGCAGGCTCAAGGTATCGGCAACCGCGAGGACAGGGGGCGTATCCAGCAGGATGACGTCGAATTGGTTCCGAACCTCGTCGAGAAACGCGCGGAACTTCTCCCCGGCGAGAAGATACGACGGTACTTCCACCCGGCTCCCGGCGGGAATGATGTACAACCCCGGCAGGAACGAATTCCGCATGATGTCTTTCGGGGCCACCGTCCCGGTAAGGAACTCGCTGAGGCCGGGAAGCGGGGGGATGTTCAATCCCCTGGCCAACTCGGATTTCCGCAGGTCGGCGTCGATCAGGAGGACTTTTTTCCTGCCCGCCATGACCAGGTGAATGGCCAGTTGGGAGACCGAGGTCGTTTTCCCCTCCCCGGCGACGGCGCTGGTCACGGCGACGACCTTTACTTTCATCGCGTCGATCTTGTATTCGAACTTGGCCCGCATCGCCTTGATCTGCTCCAGGTAGATGAGATCCCCGTTTCCCACCGCGGCCATCGGGGGGGAATTCCTCTCCCTCTCCTTCGATTTTTTGTCGGAATTCCGGAAAAGGTTTTTCATCCGATACCCCCGGTGATCTGCAGGACGTTCCGGATGGCGTCCCGGTAAATGAGCAGGACCGCCGCGACGACGGAAAGGAGGGAGCACAGCCCGATCAGGAGTGCCGTCCGCAGGTTCCTCCTTGCCCGGTTCGGCCCTTCGGCCTGGATGACGGGAAGGGAAGCGAGGATCGGGTACTCGAAGAAATATTTGAAATCCTTCGGCCCCTGTAGCGCCGGATCCAGCATTTCCCGCCCGGCGGCACCTCCCAGTCCGATCGCGATCGCGGCAAGCAGCGAGATACCGAGGATTTTCAGCCGATCGGGCTTGAAGGGCGTCGTGGGAAGATTCGGCGGGTCGATCATCTGGAAGGTCTCGCCCTTCTGACCCACTTCGAGGTTCTGGGAAACCTTCGCCCCGAGCTTCTTCGCCAGCAGGTCGTCATAGGCTTTTTTCAGGTTATCGTAATCCCGGGTCAGGGAGACCATCTCCTGCTCCCTCTGGGGCAACCGTCCC
>JBLNFH010000301.1:0-4091 GCA_050263475.1 Deltaproteobacteria bacterium | reverse complement strand
GGGGCTTGAACCAGGCGGGGATCTTCTGCCGCGAGTGCGGCGGGAAAATGGTGAAGGAAACGTCCGATTCCGACCACATCCATTGGGTGTGCGCCTGCGGGTTTCGCGACCGCACCCCCGGCGGCCGGATGGCCGCCGGCGTCAATCCCCGCCAGAAGGAGGATATTTTCGCCCGGATCCGGTTCAAGGAGGGCGGCGATGTCATGCTCGAGGTTCCCAGGACGAACAACAGCCGGTACGAGCTCCTCTCGCTCGACGAGATCAGCCGCCTGGTCAGTTCCGGGATCCCTCTCCCGGAGGTCCTCGAGGAGATCACGGAAAAGATCGCGAAGCGCATGAGCGTCGAGGTGTGCTCCATCTACCTGAACCGCGGCGGGCAGCTGGTCCTGTCCGCCACGCACGGGCTGTCCAGAGACGCCGTCGGGAAAATCCGGCTCGAGATCGGGGAGGGGATCACCGGCGCGGCGGCCAAGGCGGGCAAGCCCGTTGCGGTCCACGACGCGGCGTCCGATCCTCGCTACCGGCATTTCGACGTCGCGCGGGAGGAAAGCTACAAGGCGATGTTTTCCTATCCGATCCTGGACGACGGGAGGGTCGTCGGGGTGATCAACGTGCAGACCGTGCGCTCCAGGAGTTTCACCCCCCCGGAGATCAGCTACATCACGATCGTCGCCAACCTGATCCGCACCTGCCTCAGGCTGCGGGACCGGATCCGCGACATCCCGCTGGAACCTCCCCCCGACGGAAGATAGCGGGCATGCCGTCCGCGGGTCCGCGATCCTTCCGGTCCGCCCACGCCTTCCTGGTGCGTTCGGCCGACGCCGGGGAGACGGACAGGCGGGTGACCTTCTTCACCCGGACGGAGGGGCTGGTTTCCCTGATGGCGAAGGCGGCGCACCGGAGCCGGAAGCGGTTCGGGGGAGGCCTCCAGAAGTACTTTCTTCTCGACGTGTCCTGGACGGAAGCGCCGGGACGGATGCCGGTGCTGGAATCGGTGGCTCTTTTGGAAAGCTTCTGGGAGATCGTGGCGGACTGGGAGAGGGTCCGCCACGCCGACTATCTCCTCGAACTGGCCGCCGCGTTGTTCCCCCAGCCGGGACCCAAGCCGAAAGCGTTCGATGTGCTGCTGGCCGGGATCCGTTCGCTGGCGTCGGGGAATCCGCCTCCCGTGCTGGCGAGGAAATCCGAGGCCGCCCTGCTTGCCGTGGCGGGATGGGGCCCGAACTTTACCGCCTGCAGGCGGTGCGGCCGGCCGATCGGAGACCTTTCGCCGGGTCCCCAGGGGAGGGGCATGCGGTTCGTGCCGTCGGAAGGGGGGATTCTCTGCGGGAACTGTCCGGGCGGCGAGGGGACGCGAGTTTCCCTTGGCGCCGTGAAGACATGGTGCGCCCTTCAGGCATCGTCACCGGGGGTTCTCGCGCGGGTGCGAATTTCAGATGTAATTCTTGAAGAGTTACAAATGGTTATACCAAAATACCTGGAGTATTGCTTGGGGAAACCGTTGCGCAGCCTGGGCGGGTCTTCTTCATCGGAAAATCCGTAAACCCCCTGTATTTATAACGGATTATCTTGACACCCCGTTCCGCGGAGTGATATGTAACCCTATCACTTTCCCATCGGGAGGAAGTTGTGCAATTCCAGGACCTGGTCCTTGCCCTGCAACGTTTCTGGGCGGATAAAGGGTGCGTCATCCACCAGCCCTACGATATCGAGGTCGGCGCCGGAACCTTCAACCCCGCAACGTTTTTACGGGCGCTGGGCCCGGAGCCGTGGAACACCGCCTACGTGGAGCCTTCCCGACGCCCCACGGACGGCCGGTACGGGGAGAACCCCAACCGCCTGCAGCACTACTACCAGTATCAGGTCATCATGAAACCCTGTCCCTACAATTACGTGGAAATGTACCTCGACTCCCTGCGCGCGGTCGGCATCGATCCCCTGAAGCACGACATCCGGTTCGTCGAGGACGACTGGGAGTCCCCGACCCTGGGCGCCTGGGGATTGGGCTGGGAAGTGTGGCTGGACGGCATGGAGATCACCCAGTTCACCTATTTCCAGCAATGCGGCGGGATCGACCTCAAGCCCGTGTCGGGGGAAATCACCTACGGCATCGAGCGGATCGCGATGTACCTCCAGAACGTGGAGAACGTGTTCGACCTGAAATGGGTGGGGAACGTCACCTACGGCGACGTGCACCACCGGGGAGAGGTGGAGTTCTCGAAGTACAACTTCGAGGAGGCCGACATCCCGATGCTCTTTTCGCTGTTCACGATGTACGAGAAGGAGTGCCTCCAGTTGATCGGGAAGAAGCTCGTCCTGCCCGCCTACGACTACTGCCTCAAGTGTTCCCATACGTTCAACATGCTGGATGCGCGCGGCGCGATCTCCGTGACGGAGCGGACCTCATACATCGGCCGGGTCCGCAACCTGGCCAGGCTCTGCGCGGAGGGGTTCCTGAAGTCCCGGGAGGAGATGGGGTTCCCCCTGGCCGGCAAGTTCTCCGCCTGACAATTCGCCTATAAGAAGAGGAAATATGGAACGCGATTACCTGTTGGAAATCGGATGCGAGGAAATCCCGGCGGGGTTCGTGGGGCCCGCGCTGTGGTTCGGCGGCCAGCAGTTCGACGAAGTGCTGAAGAAGGCGCGGCTCTCCTTCGAACGGGTCGACATCTACGGGACCCCCCGCAGGCTCGCTTACGTCGTCAGGAAGCTCAAGGACCGCCAGGAGGCTTCGGAGGAGAAGGTGCTGGGGCCGCCCAAGACCGTCGCCTATGACATGGAAGGGAAGCCCACCAAGGCCGCGCTCGGGTTCGCCAAGGCGCAGGGGGTCGATCTCTCCGCCCTTCAGGTGTTCCCCACGGACCGCGGGGACTACCTGGGCATCGTCCGGACGCAGGCGGCGCGGCCGGTGGTCGAGGTGCTCCCGGACCTGGTCTCCTCGTGGATCCCCACCATACCGTTCAAGAAGTCGATGCGCTGGGCCGACCTGGACGTCCGGTTCGCCCGCCCGGTCCACTGGATCGTCTCCCTCTACGGGGAGGAGGTGATCCCGTTTTCCTTCGGGAACATCGCCGCCGGCAGGACGACGTTCGGCCACCGGTTCCTGTCTCCCGGCGCGATCCCGTTGTCCTCCCCCGGGGACTATTTCGACCGGCTGGCGGCCGCGGACGTGTTCGTGGACCTCGAGGCGCGGAAGGACAAGATCCGGGCCGGCATCCGGGAGGTGGAGGCGAAGATCGGCATGAAGTGGGTCGAGGACGAACCGCTCGTGGAGACCGTGGCGAACCTGGTGGAGTATCCCGTCGTCATGGCCGGACGCTTCGAGGAAAAGTACCTGGCGCTTCCCCGGGAGATCCTCATCACCTCGATGCGCGTCAACCAGAAGTATTTCGTGTTCGAGGACGATCGCGGGAACCTGTACCCCGGGTTCGCTTTCGTGTCCAACATGCGCGTCCCGGACAACCGCGTGGTGATCGCGGGAAACGAGCGCGTCATCCGCGCCCGCCTCTCGGACGCGGAGTTCTATTACGGGGATGACCTGAAGATGCCCCTGTTCGACCGCGCGCAGGCGCTGAAGAACGTCCTGTTCCAGGCGGACCTCGGGATGTACTGGGAGAAGGTGGAGCGGATGTCGGAGATCGCCGGGTACGTGGCGTCGATCGGGTTCCCCGCCAAGGAGAAGGATTGCCGCCGCGCGGCGATTCTCACGAAGGCGGACCTGACGACGGGCGTGATCAAGGAGTTCCCGGAGCTGCAGGGGGTCATGGGGCGGCACTACGCCCTCAAGACCGGGGAAACGGAGGAAATCGCGCAGGCGGTCTACGAGCACTACCTCCCCAAAGGGCAGTCCGACGACCTGCCCTCTACGGACGTGGGCGCGGCCGTGGCGATCGCGGACAAGATCGACATGGTGTGCGGGTGCTTCGGGGTGGGGCTGATCCCGACCGGGACCGCGGACCCGTACGGCCTGCGGCGCCACACCCTGGGGATCCTCTCCATTCTCGAGTCGCGAAACCTGCGCGTTCCCGTCGAAGGGCTGGTCGACCGGTCCCTTGCCACGTTGTCGGCCAAGCTGACCTCGCCCGCCGGCG
>JBLNFH010000300.1:0-2741 GCA_050263475.1 Deltaproteobacteria bacterium | reverse complement strand
CGCCATCTCCACGGTCCCCGCCCCGAAATCGAGAAGAACCACGCCGACTTCCTTCTCCTCCGGGGTCAGCACCGCGTTCGCCGAGGCGAGGGGGCTCAACGCGATGTCGTCGATGGAAAGCTCCGCCTTCTCGATGCACTTGACGAGGTTTCGCGTGCCGGGGACATCGTCGGTCACGACGTGCACGCGGGCGTCCAACCGGATGCCGGTCATCCCGATGGGGTCCTTGATACCGCCCATGTCGTCGACGATGAACTCCTGGGTCAGGACATGCAGGACCTCCCGGTCGTTGGGCAGTTCGACAGCCTTCGCAAGCTCCAGCACCCGGGCGACGTCCTGTTCGGTCACCTCCCGCTCGTTGCGGACCGAGATCGCGGCGTGGCTGTTGAACGATTTGATCAACGGGCCGGACACTCCGACGATGACCGACGGAATCGAGATGCCCGTCATCTTCTCCGCCTCGCCGACGCTTTGCTGGATCGACCTGACCGTGGCGTCCACGTTCACCACGGCCCCTTTGCGCATCCCTTCGGTCTCCGATTTCCCGACGCCCAGGATCTCCAGCCCCTCCGCCCCCTTGCGCGCCACGACCGTGGCGACCTTGCTCGACCCGACGTCCAGCCCGGCGATCACCTGCCCCGAAACCGTTTCCATTTATTCCCCCGGCCGCACGAAGATGCGCCCTGCAGTTTTCAGATCGACGATGCCCCGCGCCTGCCCGACGCTGGAAAGCTTGGGCATGGCCACCTCGACCCGCTTCATCGCCTCCCGGAAATCCATCGTGCCGATTTTCAGCTGCAGCCCCGAGTCCCGCGTCACGAGCGTGTACCCTTCCTGCGCATCGAAGTGGACCTCGGAGACGTTCTGGCGGAGCACCCCGGATTCCGTGCAGCGCAGCAGCTCGAGGGTCTTTTTCAGGTTCTGCAGAGCGACGGCGTCCCGGGCGCCGAGCTCGCGCTGCGTGAAGCCGGTCACGATGGGGAAGTTCTTCGGGTCGTAGGCCGTGAGCCTCTTGAAGATCGTCCCTTCCTCGTCGAGGTAGTAGAGGGCGTCCAGATTGATCATCGCAGCGGGCTTGCGTTCCTGGATGCGGACGATGAGCCGGTCCGGAAACGATTTCCTCACCGACACGCCGCGGACCCACGGGTGCGTGAGGAGGCGGGTCCCGATGTCCCGCGACGAGAGCGACCAGATGTTCCCCTGCGGAACCCTCGACAGGATCCCGGTGACCTCGTCCTTGTTCACGTAGTCGCACCGGTTCATGTCGATGGAGCGGACCGAGAACAGGCGGGAATGGCCGAGCCAGGAATACACGGCGGCCCCCGCCGCCGTCACGAGGAACACGACCAGGATCGCCGCCGCGACCGGAAGCACCTGCCGCCAGGGGATCCTCCGGGAGGCCGCGCCGGTCTTCTCCTTCCCCTTCTTGCGGGCCGCGTGCGGCTTTTTCCTCGACTTCCCGAGCGACTTTTTATGGTAGGCCTTGTACTCGATCATCTATTTCCCGAGCCCCGCATCGTCCAGGATCTCCTCGACCAGTTCGTCGAAGGTCATACCGTCGAACTTCGCCGCTTTCGGAAGGAGGCTCGTCTCCGTCATCCCGGGAATGGTGTTCGCCTCCAGGAAGAACAGGTTGCCCGCGGGGTCCACCCGATAGTCCAGGCGGGCAGCGCCCCGCAACGTCAGCGCCGCCGACGCCTTCCGCGTGTATTCCGCCGCGCGCACCAGGATGTCGCGGTCCATCGGTACGGGAATCACGTATTCGGTCTGGCCCGCCGTGTACTTGGACTGGTAGTCGTAGAATCCCGAGCCGGACTTCGGGACGATCTCGATCGCGGGAAGCACCCTGCCGTTCAGGATGCCGACCGTGATCTCCCGCCCCGGGATGTACGCCTCCACAAGGACGCGGCTGTCGAATTTCCGCGCCTCGGACAGGGCCGGAACCCAATCCTCCGGCCCGCGCACGATGCGGATTCCCACCGTGGACCCCTCGCGATCCGGCTTGACGACGAAGGGGAACCCCAGGCCCGGAAGCGGCGGCGCATCGGGGGGGCTTCCCTCGTAGAGGGCGTCCGGCGCGACGGGGACCCCTGCGGAGGCCGCGACCCGCTTTGCCAGGACCTTGCTCATCGAGAGGGCGGAGGCGGCCACGCCCGATCCGGTATACGGGATTCGCGCAAGCTCCAGGGCCCCCTGGATGCAGCCGTCCTCGCCGAACCGCCCGTGCAGGGCCAGGAACGCGACGTCCACCCCCGCGTTCCGGATGCCGTCCAGCCAGCCGCCGCAGAGGTCGATCTCCCGCACCGGGTATCCCAGGCGCCGGATGGCGGCGGCCGCGGCGGCGCCGGTGCGCAGCGACACCTCCCGCTCGGAGGACTCGCCCCCGAGGAACACACCCACCGTCTTTCCCCGGTATCTTCCCTTCTCAGGCATCGTAGGGACCCCACAGCTTCACTTCGAGGGACAGGTCGATACCCGACAACACCCGCACGCGCTCCCGTCCCCGCTCGATGAGCCGCATCGCGTCGGCCGCGGTCGCCCGCCCCCCGTTGATCAGGAAATTGGCGTGCTTCTCGGAGAAATAGGCGTCGCCCTCCCGCGCCCCTTTCATCCCCGCCCGTTCCAGGAGCTTGCCCGCCTTTTCGTTGGGCGGATTCCGGAACGTGGAACCGAAGGTCCGCTCCCCCCAAGGCTGGGCCGCGCGCCGCATTTCGTTGAGCGCCTTCATCCGGTCGAACACC
>JBLNFH010000299.1:0-3784 GCA_050263475.1 Deltaproteobacteria bacterium | reverse complement strand
CGGACCCCGCAATTCTGAGCCTGAACGCGGAGGCGGCGTTGGGAGCATCCACCAATACCCGTCAGGTATCGCTCAACGAGGCGATGTCGGAAAAGGTCTGCGTGACCTTCCTTGCCAACGGAACCATCAAGCAGATCGCATCGGTAAAGCCGGGGCTCAACTTCGAGGCTGGCTGTGCAGCTGCCGGAGGCGAGGTGTTCGGCCCGAGGGAGGCTCTGCTGGGAACTGTCGACCTGACCGACCCGAATGTCCCTGCCGGCATACCACTGATGTGGACGGACATGTCAGGGGAGAGCAAGATGGTGACCGTGCTCAAGATGGACGGAACCGAGGTAATGGTCAATGTCACGGAGAATCCGACCCAGGATGACACGGAGCAGTGGGAGATCTACAACTTCACGGTAGACGCCCACCCGATCCACCTGCACCTGGTGCGGTTCCAGGTGGTCAACCGCGAGGGCGCCGGCGGAATTCGTGCTCCAGAGCCCTGGGAGGCGGGGTACAAGGACACCGTGATCGCGTACCCCGGGGAGATCACCCGGGTCAAGGCCACGTTCGACATCGCCGGGCTGTACGTCTGGCACTGCCACATCGTCGAGCACGAGGACAACGAGATGATGCGGCCGTACGTGGTTTCCCCGTAATCACCGCAATTCCTGCGTCGCGAAACCTGGAGAGGGCCGCCGTGCGGGCGGCCCTCTCCCTCGCATCCCTTCGTCAAGGAGGGCGGTCGAAGGACGATCCGCCCCGAATCGACGACAACCTCGAGGAGGATCATCATGAAAACGAAGGGATTCAATCGGAGAGAGTTCCTCAAATTATCATCGATCGCCTTGGCGGGGGGATACGCAGGGCTCCATTCCACCGTTGCCGCCGCGGGAAGGATGGGCGGAGGCGGGATGGGGGGCCCCAGGATGGGGGGGGGAGGCGTGGTCGATCCGCCCGTGGGCGGACTCTTCGCCGACCCGCCGGTGCTGCGGGGCATCCCCGGGAACGAGGACATGCTCGGGGCGTACACGCTCTATTCGGTCGAGGCGACGGAGTCCTCCGTCACCGTCGACGGCGCGAGCGCGAAGGTGCTGACCTACCTCGACAGGCACGACCCGGCCGCGGCCCTGCAGACCGCCTTCGTCTGCCCCACGATCGTGGCGTCGCCGAACGAGCGGATCCGGCTGCAGTTCCGTAACTCGCTGCAGCTCGGCGGCACG
This sequence comes from Deltaproteobacteria bacterium, assembly GCA_050263475.1. Taxonomy (GTDB): domain Bacteria; phylum Desulfobacterota; class Deferrimicrobia; order Deferrimicrobiales; family Deferrimicrobiaceae; genus FEB-35. The sequence goes on along the minus strand of JBLNFH010000299.1, from coordinate 2,576 downwards.
AATCTCCTGGGACACGTTCGCGACGTGACCAACATGCACGTGCACGGACTGCACGTTTCGCCGGAGTACGATGCGATGAGCGGTCTCCCGGCCGACAACGTCCACGACGTGATCCTGTCGCGGGGCGACTCCGCGGTGTACGACTACGACCTGCGCTACCAGCGCCCGGGCTCGATGGCGCTCTATCACCCGCACGTTCACGGCACGGTTGCGGAACAGTTCTGGGGCGGACTGGTAGGGGCGATCGACGTCCGCGACGACCTGTCGTTCCCCGAGCTCGCCCCGTACGCCCGCAATCTCCTTCTGCTGAAGGACGTGACCCTCTCGGGCGGGGAGCCGGAGCCGTATACGATGCTGTCCGAGTACATGCGGGGAAAAGAAGGGAACGTCGTCACCGTGAACGGGATCGTGAATCCGCTTCTCCAGGTCTACCCGGGCGACGTGCGCCGTTTCCGGATCCTCAACGTGAGCAACGCGCGATTCTACCGTCTCTCGATCGAGGGGCATGCGCTTCACGTCATCGGCGCCGACGGCGGGCTGCTCGACCGGCCCTACGAGCAGGGCGAAATCCTGCTCGCCCCCGGCGAGCGGGTGGACGTGCTCGTCAAAATGACGACGACCCGCGGCGTCTACAAGCTGTTGTCCCTGCCCTACGCGCGCCACGGGAACATGGCTTCGGCCCAGACCACGCTGGCGACGCTCGAGGTCACGAAGAGCGCGCCGGGCTCGGTGAAGCCTCTCCCCGGCCTGGACAATACGGAGGCGGTTCGCATCAGCGACGACTTGTCCCTTCCGCGGCCCCGCTTCACCCTGAGCATGGGACAGGGGCGCGGGTACATCAACGGGATCCCCTTCGAGGTCCTGGCCGACGGCTCCATTCGGTCCTTCGAGCATCATTCCATGGCCGGCACCGACGAGGTCTGGGAGATCGTCAACAACAGCGGAATGGATCATCCCTGGCACCAGCATGTCAACGACGCCCAGGTGCTATCGATCACGGGAGGGGACGCAACCTTCGCGAAGTACGCCCAGTTCTACGGCCGGGTTCCCGCATGGAAGGACACCATCATCATTCCGAAGTGGGGCACCGTCAGGCTCCGCATTCCCATCCGGGACTTTGACGGAATGACCATGTTCCACTGCCATATCCTGGAGCACGAGGACATCGGCATGATGGGAATGTGGCACATCATGGGGGACGGCATGCCGATGGGGGGGTAGGCGGAAAGGGAGCGAAGAACTCCGGCCTGCGGGTCGTGAGCCATCGGCCACGGGGGAGCCTCGGGCTCCCCCTCATTTTCCCTTCCGCAGCACCCGCTTGTCTCCCACGCGCAGCGTGACCTTGGTCATGTCGAAATGCTCGAGCAGGGGGATGAGATATTTCCGCGTGAGCCCGGAGAGCTCCTTGAACTCCGACACGGTGATCTCCCCATGCCTTGAGAGAAAAGAGACCAGCTTCTCCTTCAGGGCGTCGACTTCCTTCGCGTCGAAATACAGCTCCTTGACCCGGAGCACGGCGCCGGCCCGCACGAGCCCTTCGAGCGTTTTGTCGATCTCCCGCGCGTCGGCGCCGCGAACGCCCTCCGTCAGTTCAGCCTTGGACAGCGCCAGCAGGCCCGCGTGGCCGACCTTCTCCGCGAGGGCGCGGGCGAGCGGAGAGGAAAGCTCCACCGACCGGGGACGCCGCGCGGCGAGGAAGTAAAGGTCGCCGGCCTTGCCCGCGTCCGGGCGGGCGGCAAGCGCCAGGGCCAGGATGCCGTGCTCGGGCGCGCCCGGAAGGAGCGGTGAGATCTCTTCCCGGGGGAACCCTTCCCGTTCCGGAAAACGGTCGTGGAGCCGGGACAGGACTTCGGCCGCTTTCTGGCCGACGCCTTCCACCGCCGACCGGTGCCACCGGCGGGACCCCCCCTCGGTCCTGAGGATCTCCCCGGCGCCGAGGAGGCGTGCGATCTCGAGGCGGGCGGCCTCGGGACCCACCCCGGCGATGGCGGCGGCCTCCTTCTCCTCCAGCCCCCTCCAGCCGGCATCTTCAACCGCGGCGAGGATCCGGGTCCGCGCCTCCGGCGAGTCGAGATGCGCGAGCGCCCGGGGCGCCGAACTCCCCGCCCCTTTCCTCGAGGGAGGGCACGGGTGCAGGATGCGGCCGCCCCCGATCGTGTACCCGAAGTTCTCCAGGGGGGTGAAGCCGCGCAGGATGAAGCGGTCCCCGCCGAGAAGGACCATCTCCTCCGCGAGGTGAAGACGGGCGGTTCCGGATCCCCCGGCCGGGATCTCCGCGGTCCCGTAGAGGACGACCCTCGCACGGCACGCGGAGGTGAACGCATGGAAGGAGACCTGGGCGCGGTTTTTCAGGGGCCGCGGCGCCAGGGGAAGGTATTCGAGAAAGACTTCCACGGTCCGGGTGGGTGCGAGCGTGCCGGGCCGGCACAGGACGGACCCGCGCGGGGCGTTTTCCTTTTCCACTCCCTGGAGGTTGACGGCCGTGCGCGTCCCCGCCGTCGAGGATTCCGCAGGCCCCCCGTGGACCTGGAGCCCCCGGACGCGTGCGACCGGCCCGTGGGGAAGGACCTGCACCT
>JBLNFH010000298.1:0-9232 GCA_050263475.1 Deltaproteobacteria bacterium | reverse complement strand
AGCAGTTGACGCCGACGATCTTCTTCTCCCCGGCGTCCACCAGCCGCTGGTAATGGAACGCCGCGTCGGCGATCTCCCGCTGGGGGTATCCCCGCTTGACCGCGGCGACCATGCCTCCCATGTCGTCGATTTTCCGGATGTAGTCCATCGCCTTTTCTTCCATCTCGCCGGTCAGGGTCTCGACGAAGAACGACCCTCCCAGCGGGTCGATGGAATGGGCGGCGCCGGACTCTTCCGCGATGATGTGCTGGGTCCGCAGCGCGATCGTCACGGCCTGCTCCGTGGGCAGCGCGAGCGTCTCGTCCATGGAGTTGGTGTGCAGCGACTGGGTGCCGCCCAAAACCGCCCCCAGCGCCTGGAGCGCGACACGGACGATGTTGTTCTGCGGCTGCTGCGCGGTCAGGGTGCAGCCTGCCGTCTGGGTGTGGAACCGGAGCTTCCAGGAGCTCTCGTCCTTCGCCTTGAACCGCTCCTTCATGATCCGGGCCCACATGCGGCGCGCGGCGCGGTACTTCGCGATCTCCTCGAAGAAGTCGACGTGGGCGTTGAAGAAGAACGACAGGCGCGGGGCGAACCGGTCCACGGGGATCCCCGCCTCGACGCCCGCCTGGACGTAGGCGATCCCGTCGGCGATGGTGAACGCCAGCTCCTGGACGGCGGTCGATCCCGCCTCCCGGATGTGGTACCCGCTGATGCTGATGGTGTTCCACTTCGGCACGTAGGCCGAGCAGTATCCCAGGATGTCGGTAATGATCCGCATCGAAGGGTCGGGAGGGAAGACCCACGAATGCTGGGCGATGTATTCCTTGAGGATGTCGTTCTGGATCGTCCCCCGGAGCTTGTCGAAGGAGACCCCCTGCTTCTCGGCGACGCCCAGGTACATCGCGAAGACCATCGCGGCGGGGCCGTTGATCGTCATCGAGGTGGTGACCTCGGAAAGCGGGATCCCGTCGAACAGGATCTCCATGTCCTTCAGGGAGTCCACCGCCACGCCGCACATCCCGACCTCCCCCTTCGCGCGGGGAGAGTCCGAATCGTAGCCCATCAGCGTCGGGAAATGGAACGCGGTCGAAAGCCCGGTCTGCCCCTGTTCCAGAAGGTACTTGAACCGCGCGTTGGTGTCCTCCGCCGACCCGTAGCCCGCGAACTGGCGCATCGTCCACAGCCGGCCCCGGTACATCGACGCCTGGACGCCGCGGGTGTACGGGTATTCCCCGGGGAAGGAGAGCTCCCTGCCGTAATCGAACGCCTCCAGGTCATCGGGGCCGTAGAGGGCGGCGATCTCCTCGTCCGACACCGTGGAGAACCGGGAGAGACGCTCCGGCGACCGGGAAAGCGTTTTTTTCAGCCCCCCCTCCTCCCACCGTTTCCTGTCTTCCGAAATTTTCCGGACCTTCTTCCTGTCGTACACGCTTCATCCTCCCCGCGGATTACCGCTCCACGCCGACGCGCGCATCGACGCCCCTGGCGTAGTAATGTTTGACTTCCCGCATCTCCGTCACGAGGTCCGCGATGTCGATCACCGGCTGCGGGGCCCCCCTGCCCGTGAGGATGAGCTCCATTCCGTCCGGCTTGTTCCGCAGGACCTCCACGATCTCCTCGACGGGAAGCAGGCCGAAGTCGGCCGCGCAGTTGATCTCGTCGAGGATCACGATATCCGCCTTCCCCCCCGATATGATCTCCCTGGACAGCTTCCACCCTTCCCGCGCCAGGCGGACATCTTCCGGGTCGGGGTTTTTCCGGTTCACGAAGGTGTCCCTGCCGGCCTGGTGGATTTCCACGAAGGGGGCAAGCATCTTCACGCCCGCGAGCTCGCCGTAGTCGATCCATCCCTTCATGAACTGGATGATCTGCGTCCGCAGCCCGTGGCCCGCCGCGCGGACCGCCAGGCCGAGGGCGGCCGTGGTTTTCCCCTTCCCGTTTCCGGTGTAGACCTGGATGTAACCCTTTCCGATGGCGCCCGGCTGCATGCCTCCCTTACCTCAGCAGCGACCTCGAGACGACGATCCGCTGGATTTCGGACGTCCCCTCGTAGATGGTGGTGACCTTGATGTCCCGCAGATGACGCTCCACCGGGTACTCCCGGATGTAGCCGTATCCGCCCAGGACCTGTACGGCGTTCTGGCAGGCCCGGTTCCCCGCCTCGGAGGCGAAGACCTTGGCCATCGAAGCCTCCCTCGTGTACGGCTTCCCCTTCTCCTTCAGCCATGCGGCGCGGTAGGCCAGCAGCTGCGCGGCCTCCAGTCCGGTCGCGGCGTCCGCCAGCATCCACCGGATCGCCTGGAACGCGGAGATGGGCTGCCCGAACTGCCTGCGGTCCTGGGCATATGCCGCCGCCGCGTCGACCGCCGCGCCGGCGATCCCGATCGCCTGCGAGGAGATGCCGATGCGGCCGCCGTCCAGCGTGGCCAACGCGATCTTGAGGCCTTCCCCGAGGCTTCCCAGGAGATTCCGCTTCGGGATCCGGCAGTCGTCGAAGCTCATGGAGACGGTGTCGGAGCCTTTCAGCCCCATCTTGCGCTCGGGTTTACCGACCGAAAACCCCGGCGTCCCCGGCTCGACGAGAAAGGCGCTGATCCGTTTCGGATCCTTCTGCGTGACCGCCATGACGATCGTCACGCCCGCGTGGGCGCCGTTGGTGATGAACATCTTGCTTCCGTTCAGGACATATTCTCCGGCGTCCTCGACGGCGGTGGTCGCAAGCCCCCCGGCGTCCGAGCCGGCCGAGGGCTCGGTCAGCGCGAAAGCGCCCAGTCCGATGCCGTAGGTCGCCAGCCCCGGAAGGTACTTCTTGCGCTGCTCGTCGGTCCCGAAGCGCCAGATCGCCTCCCCGACCATGTTGGTCACCGCCATCCCGACGGCGGTGGAGGCGCAGCCCCCGGCCACTTCCCGGAGGGCGATGTTGTAGGCGACCGCGCCGGCCTCCGAGCCGCCGAAGGATGCCGGGTAAAGCATCCCGAGAAGCCCGAGCCCGGCCAGCTGCCGCAGGTTTTCCTCGGGGAAACGGCTCTCCTCGTCGATCCCGGCGGCCTTGGGCGCGAGCGATTTCCGGGCGAGCGACTGCACCATCTCCAGGACCTGCTGCTGCTCGTCGGTCAGTTCGAAGCGCATCCCGTGTCAGTCCTTCAACATCGCCGAGGAGATGATCATCCGCTGGATCTCCGAGGTTCCCTCGTAGATCTCGGTGATCTTCGCGTCCCGGAAGTGCCGCTCCGCGGGGTATTCCTTGATGTAGCCGTAGCCTCCGTGGATCTGGATCCCCTTGACGCCGGCGCGCATGGCGGCTTCCGAGGCGTACAGCTTCGCCATCGCCGACTCCTTCGAGTGCCGCACCTTCCGGTCCTTGAGCCATGCCGCCCGGTACGCCAGGAGCCTGGCCGCGTCGATCTCGGTGGCCATGTCCGCCAGCATCCACTGGATCGCCTGGAATTCGGAGATCGGCTGGCCGAACTGCTTGCGCTCCTTGGCGTAGGAGAGCGCATCCTCCAGGGAGGCCCGGGCGATGCCGATCGCCTGCGAGGCGATCCCGATCCGCCCGCCGTCAAGCGTGTTCATCGCGATCTTGAACCCATCCCCTTCGTTTGCCAGCCGGCACGCAGCCGGGATTTTTACGTCCTCCAGGATGATGGAAGCGGTGGGGGAAGCCTTGATCCCCATTTTTATTTCATGTTTCCCTACGGTTACGCCTGGAGACGTCATGTCAAGGATGAAGGTCGAGATTCCCTTGTGCTTCTTCTCCTTGTCGGTCATCGCGAAGAGTATGCAGAAATCCGCCTCCGGTGCGTTCGTGATGAAGTTCTTCGTCCCGTTGACCACGTACTGGTCGCCGGCGCGCACCGCCGTCGTCTTCTGGGAGCCGGCGTCCGACCCCGCCCCGGGCTCGGTCAGTCCGAAGCACCCCAGCTTCTTTCCCGAGGCCAGCGGGACCAGGTATTTCTTCTTCTGCTCCTCCGTCCCGAATTTCAGGAGCGGATCGCAGACCAGGGAATTGTTCACCGACATGATGACGGCGGAGGAGGCGCAGGCGCGCGCGATCTCCTCCATCGCGATCACGTAGCAGATGTTGTCCATCCCGGCGCCCCCGTATTCCTCCGGCACCGCGACCCCCATGAGGCCCAGCTCCCCCATCTGCTTCACGATCTCCCCGGGATAGCGGCCGGATTCGTCCATCTCGGCGGCCTTCGGCAGGACCTCCTTCTGCGCGAAGTTGCGCGCCATCTCCTGGATCATCCGCTGCTCTTCCGTCAGGTCGAAGACCATCTCGCTCTCTCCCCGGTGGGTTTTATCTTCGCGTTACCGCCTATTTCCCCGTGAAGGCGGGCTTTCTTTTTTCCAGGAAGGCCGTCATCCCCTCGATCCGGTCGGCGGTGGAGAAGCCGACGGCGAACACGTTGGCCTCCAGCGCGCAGGCGTTGGACAGGTCGAGGTCCAGGCCCCGGTTCATCGCCATCTTCGCCGTCCGGACCGCGATCGGGCCCTTGGAGAGGATCTTCGCCGCCATCTCGCGCGCGGCGTCCATCAGGCCGGCCTGCGGGACGACGCGGTTGACCAGCCCGATCTCGAAGGCCCGCTGGGCGGTGATCATCTCCCCGGTCAGGACGATCTCCTTGGCAAGGTTCCTGCCGACAAGCCGCGGCAGCCGCTGGGTGCCCCCGTACCCGCAGATGATGCCCAGGTTGACCTCGGGCTGGCCGAATTTCGCCGTGTCGGCCGCGATCAGGATGTCGCACGCCATCGCCAGTTCGCACCCGCCCCCCAGCGCGAAACCGTTCACGACCCCGATCACGGGCTGCGGAAGCCGCTCGATCCGCTCGAGGACCCCCTGCCCGAACAGGGCGAACTCGAGCGCCTCCATGGTGGTGAAGTGCCGCATCTCCGAGATGTCGGCGCCCGCGACGAACGCCTTCTCCCCCGCGCCGGTAAGGAGCACGACCCCCACATCCTGCCGGGACGCGATGTCCTCGAAGGCGGCGGAGAGCTCCCGCATGGTTGCGGGGTTCAGCGCATTGAGCGACTTGGGGCGGTTGATGGTGACCGTGGCGATCCTGTCCGAAAACGAAACGAGAAGATTGGCGTATTCCATGTCCGCCTCCCTTATGCCTTCGGGTAGGTGTAGAAGCCGCGCCCGGTCTTCTTGCCCAGGTACCCGGCCTCCACGTGTTTTTTCAGCAGCGGGCAGGGCCGGTACTTGGGGTCGCCGAGCCCTTCCTGCAGCACCTTCAGGACCTCGAGGCAGGTGTCCAGGCCGATGAGATCGGCCAGCGCCAGGGGACCCATCGGGTGATTCGCCCCCATCCGCATGATGGAGTCGATGTCCTCGGGCTTGCCCACCCCTTCCATGAGCGCGTAGACCGCCTCGTTGATCATCGGCATGAGGATCCTGTTGGCGACGAACCCCGGGTAGTCGTTCGCGGGGACCGGCTCCTTTCCCAGGCGGCACGCCAGCCCCATCGTCGCGTCGAACGTCTCCTGCGAGGTCTGGAGCCCCCGGATCACCTCGATCAGCTTCATCAGGGGCACCGGGTTCATGAAGTGCATCCCGATGACCTTTTCGGGGCGCCGGGTCGCCGACGCGATGCCCGTGATGGAGATCGAGGAGGTGTTGGTCGCCAGGACCTTTCCGGGGGGGACCGCTTCGTCGAGCTTCCGGAACAGCGTGTGCTTGAGCTCCTGTCGCTCGGTCGCGGCCTCGATCGCGAAGTCGCAGGCGGAGAAGTCGGAAAGGTTCGTCGTCGTGACGAGGTTCCCGAGCATCTTCTCCCTGTCCGCGGCGGTAATCTTCTCCTTGCGGACGAGGATCTCCAGCCCCTTCTCGATGCCGGCGCGCCCCTTCGACAGGAAGGCCTCCGAGATGTCGTTCAGCAGGACCCGGAATCCGGCCACGAGGGATACCTGGGCGATGCCGCCCCCCATCTGGCCGGCGCCCACCACACCGATCGTCTTCAGTTGCAAATGCGCCTCCTTATTTTTCCCGCCGGATGACGCAGCGGGGGGTGCCGAGCGGCGGCATGTGGAGCGAGGTGCGAATTGCGGCGAGCGGAACCTGCAGCGAGCGGGCGCAGGTCGCGAGCGTAGCCGCGAGGTGCCCTCCGCGAGGAAGAAGGCGTGGAATATATGGGCGCAATCGCGTCATGGGCTAGATCCGCTCGACGAGCATCGCGACCGCCTCGCCGCCGCCGATGCACAGCGAAGCGATCCCCAGCTTTTCGTTCCGTTCCTCCATCGCGTACAGGAGCGTCGTGAGGATCCTGGCCCCCGATGCGCCGACCGGGTGCCCGAGCGCGACCGCGCCGCCGTTCACGTTGACCCGTTCCGGGTCGAGCTTCAGGCCGCGGATCGCCGCGATGGCGACGCCCGCGAACGCCTCGTTGATTTCGAAGAGCCCCACCGTGGAGATGTCCACCCCGGTCTTCTGCAGCAGCTTCCGGATGGCGTCGATCGGGGCCACGGTAAACCACACCGGCTCCAGGGAGGCCGTCGCATAACCGAGGATCCTGGCGAGCGGCTGGATCCCCCGCCGTTTCGCGTTCTCCGCGGACATCACCACCACCGCCGCCGCCCCGTCGTTGATCGTGGAGGCGTTTCCCGCGGTGACGGTGCCGTCCTTCTGGAACACCGGCTTGAGGGAGGCGAGCTTGGAGACGTTCCCGCGCCCCGGCTCCTCGTCCACCTGGAAAACGAGCGGATCGCCCTTCTTCTGCGGGATCTGGACGCCGACGATCTCCTTCCCGAATTTCCCCTGGCGGATGGCCGAAAGCGCCCGGTTGTAGGAGGAGGCCGCGAACTCGTCCTGGTCCTCCCGGGTGATCCGATGCTCCCTGGCCAGCAGCTCCGCGCAATTGCCCATATGGAGGTTGTTGTAGACGTCCCACAGCCCGTCGATGATCATATGGTCGTAGATCGTGTCGTTGCCCAGCCGGTAGCCGGACCGGGCTTTTTTCAGCAGGTAGGGAGCCTGGCTCATCGACTCCATGCCGCCGGCGACCACGACGTCGAATTCGTCGGTCGCGACCGCCTGCGCGGCGAACATGACGGCCTTGAGACCCGACCCGCACATCTTGTTGATGGTGACGGCCCCCGAGGATACGGGGATCCCCGCGTAGATGCCGGCCTGGCGCGCGGGGGCCTGGCCGCAGCCCGCGGGCAGGACGTTGCCCATGATGACCTGGTCCACGTCTTCCGTCTTGAGGCCGCTGCGGGAGATCGCCTCGGCGACCGGGACCGCTCCCAGCTTGGGCGCGGGGATGTCCGCCAGCGCCCCGTTCAGGCTTCCGATTGCCGTCCTTGCCGCGCCGGTGATGACCACTTCCTTCATCGTCTTCTCCTTATGGCGATGTTTCGCCTGAAATCACGTTTCCAGCGGCAGCTTTCCGCGGAGCCGTCCCTGGTACTCCCGGATCTCCTTTTTCAGCGAGGTCAGCTGGTTGATCCGCTCGTCGATCTGCGCCGCCCTCTGGTCCAGGATCTCGATCAGTTTGGGCAGGATTTCCCGGTTGTTGCGCTGCTGCCGGTAGATCTTTTCCAGCTCGACCATCTCCGCCAGGGACAGCCCCAGCACCTTGAGCCGGCTGATGAATTTGAGCCGGCGGACGTCGTCGTCCGTGTAGACGCGCTTCCCGTTCTCGATCCGGCGGATGCTGTGCAGGAGGCCGATCTCCTCGTAGTACCGGATGGTCCTCTGAGTGAGGTTCACCATCCGGCTCAACTCGCCGATCGGGTAGGTCGGAGGGCTTTCCGGGGACCCCATTATTACCACCTTACGTTAACTGGCAAAGATCGTATACAAAATACCGCTTAACTGTCAATACCATTTTTCCCCGTTCAGTGGCTGATTTTTTTAAGGAGCGCCGCCGCCCGCCTCTTCTCGAGCCGCTGCTCGGGAATGGCGTCGGGCAGCGCATTGTCCGGGATGGCGAGCGCGGCTTCCAGTTCTTTTCTGGCAAGATCGCTATTGCCTTCCTTCCGGTAGGCCTCGGCGAGGAAAACGTGGTTTCCGGCATACGCCGGCTGCACCCCTACCGCTTTCCGGCCGTAAGCGACCGCCATGGAAAGGTCGCCGCCGAGGATCCCGGGAAGCTTCGTGTAATAGGCGCAGAAGAACCGGTCCGGCCCCCCGTGGAAATATGCGGGTTCGATCCGCGCCACCTTCTCGTTCATCTTCTTGACCATCCGGATTCCGTAGAGGTTGCTCAGCGTCCCTTTCAGGTTGTTCTCCCGGGCGAGGTTGGCGCCTTCGAAAAAGTAGCCCCCCGGCCGGTCGGGGGCCGTCGAGGCCGCGGTCTTTCCGTACTCCCTGCCTTTATTGTAGTGAGAGATGGCTTCCTTGGAGCTTGTCGGTTCGAGATTCTGGCCGATCCAGTAATGGAGCCGCGAAAGGCGCAGCAGCGTTTCGTAATCCTTCGGATTCTCCTTCAGCAGGGCCTCGTACGCAAGCACCGCCTCGCCTGCCTTGGAGAGGTCCTCCCGGGCGCCCCACAGGGCGTCCGCGGTTTCCCTGGAGCCGCCCCCGAAGGCGGTTCCCCCCGATGCGCAGACGAGAGCCGCGAACAACGCCGCGAAGAACGCCGTTTTCCTCATCTCCCCTTACTTCCCCTGGTAGAGAACCGCGAGGATCAGCGCTTCCTTTTCCTCTGCCGAGTGGACGTGGTGCGGGATCGTGGAATTGTAGTAGATGCAGTCCCCTTCCCCGAGAAGGTCGGAATACTTGTCGAGGAAGACCTCCACGCGCCCGGAGAGGACGTAGAGGAACTCTTCCCCTTCGTGGGAGTTCCGGACGACGTTGCGGTCGATCAGCGGCATGAGGCGCACCAGGAACGGCTCCATTCTCCTGCCGGCCTTCCCGGCCCCGAGCGCCTCGTAGGAATAGGCCGACTGCCCGCCCTCCTTCATCCCGACGCGGGAGACGGTCGTGCGGTCCTGTTTGCGCACGATGGAGAACTCCCTCTCCTCCTTGCCGATGAACGAGGAGACGTAGGTGTCCAGGGCGTTGGCGATCTTTACGAGCGTGCCCAGCGGGGGGGAGGTCATCCGGTTCTCGATCTGCGACAGCAGCGCTGCGGAGAACCCGGTCTTTTCCGCAAGCTGCTGGAGCGACAGCCCCCGCGGCTCCCGGAACGCACGGATATGGTCCCCGACCTGCACCTCGGCGTCCCCGGCGGCCGGTCCCCAGTCCCCCGATTCCTCGGCGATCTTGGAGAGCAGATCGTCCAGCGATTCGTCACGGGTGATTTCT
>JBLNFH010000297.1:0-3777 GCA_050263475.1 Deltaproteobacteria bacterium | reverse complement strand
TGCGACGACTTCCCGCAGGTCGACGCCGTCCCGGGACGTGCAGTAGGCGCGGATCGCATCCGATCCCACGGTCGTCGGCAGGAACAGTCCCCAGACCCACGAGGCGCAATAGATCATCATTGCGCGAACCATCGGGAGGCAGATCCCCCGGGCGCGAAGGAGAAGTACCCACTTGAACGTCATCAGCCCACGGTCGAAGACGTTCAGCAGGACGATCGGGACGAGATAGAAGGGATCGATGCGGAGAATCTGCTCTCCGACCTCGCGCACTCCCCCGAGTTTCCAGAGGATCAGGCCGAGCAGCCCCAGGGCGAAACCGATTTTCAGGACGAACTTCATCTACGGATCATCCGCCGGCGACCCCTTCCAGGACCTGCAGCGTTTCCCGGGCGCATTTTTCCCAACTGAAAAAGCGCGCCCGGCGTTTCCCTTTTTCGATCAGCTCCCGCCGCAGCGAATCGTCCGATCCGATCCGCCGGATGCCGTCGGCGATGCTGTCGATGTCTTCCGGGTTCACCAGGACGGCCGCCCGGTCCACGATCTCCTTCGTACCGTACCGGTCGGACGTCACGACAGGACATCCGCTCGCCATGGCTTCGATCGGGGGGCTGGGGCAGGCTTCATACAGGGAGGGAAGGAGCAGCGCGTCGGAGAGGCGATAAAAGGCGGGAAGCGTCTCCCGGCCGATCCATCCCGGCCGAACCACCCAATCCGACAGGTTCAGCCGATCGACGAGCTCCAGCTCCCTCTTGCAGAGCCAGCGATGCTCGCCGGCAATGACCAGGTGGATTCCCATCCCGGGGCCCACCCGGGCATAGGCGCGCAGGAGGCGGCCGAAATTTTTCGGCGGGTAGATCTGGCCGCAATAGAGGAAGAAACGCTTCGGAAGCCCGTAGGTCCGCCGGACGTTTTCCAGCTGTTCCCGGGGGATGTCGTTGCGGAACGAATCGTCCACCCCGAGATAGACCGTATGGACCCGGGCCTCGTCCGCGCCGATATACTCGATTTCCTGTTTGCGGGTCGTATCGGAAACGGCGATGATGGCATCCGCCTTCCTCGCGTACCTCGGCCTGAGGACGCCGTGCACGATGTAGTCCGACCAGGGCTTGGGCAGATCGAGCGCGGCCCAGTACACCCCGTGGCTCACGTAAACGGTCTTGCATCGGGCCGTCAGCGGGATCGAATACTTGGGATTGAAGAGGACATCGAACTTTTCCCTCGACTCCGCCCAGCGCATCGCCACCTGGTCCCACAAAAAGATCGAAGGAGACGGGATGGCGACTTCCCGGACATGGTCCATCCCGTTATGGCTTCCCATCAGCCTGGCGTTTCTGTACAGCAGGACGATTTCATGGTTGGCGGCGATGGGCAAGAAGGATCGCAGCAGGTTTTCGGTGTACACCTTGACCCCGCCGCCGTGCTGGTCGTAATGCCGGAGCATGACTCCGATTTTCATGCCTGCACCCATCCCGGGGTTCGTACCGCACCGGGAGAATTCCCGAACTTTGAAGCGAGATGGTCGGCCAGCCGGTGGGAAAGCCCGGCGATGGTCAGGCACGGCTGCATCGCCCCCCCCGTCGTGAAAACTTCGGACCCGCAAAGGTACAGATTGGGGGACTCGTGAACGCGCAGATTGCGGTCCACCACGCTCCTCCCCGGATCGTCCCCCATCCGGCAGGTGCTTTGATGATGGCGGGACCAGCTCCCCTCGATTTCCTCCACGTCGGTGGCCCCAAGCTTCCGGTAGATTCCGCGAATCAACTCTCTGGCGCGCTCCAGGGTCCGAAGGTCCTCCTCGGTGTAATCGAAGTCCAGCTGCGCCAGCGGATTGCCGAAGCAGTCCTTGACCCTGTCGGAAAGAACCACGCGGTTGGAATCCGAGACCCGCATTTCGATCGTCGCGCCGATATACAGCGTCGGCGTAATCATCCGACTCACGGAGTGCACGATCGCCTTGGGGAGATTCGAGAGCTTCACCAGTCCCAGGAGCGGCAGGTTGTGGTTCGGGAAAAACCACGCCTGCCGGAAAACCAGGAGGACGCTGCCGAGGCCCTCGGGACGGAACGCATCGTAGAATTGATGGCTTCGCGCGATCGTGCCGAAGGGCGAAAGGGGGTTCCTTGCGTGCCGGACCGATGCGTAGAAATTCACGGCCGGGTGGTCGTTGAAACCACGCCCCACCAGGTCGTTTCCGTTGCCGATCCCGTGAGGGAACTCCGGGGACCGCGAATGGAGGAGAAGCCGCGGCGTCTCGATCCCCCCGCACGCGACGACGAAGATCTTCCCGCGGGCGGACTTCCTGACGCCGTCCAGCGTTCGAACCTCGGCTTCCGCGATACGGCCTTCGCCGTCCGGAATCAATCGGGTCACGTTGGCTCCCGTGACCAGGGTCCCGTGAGGCGACGACAGGAATCCGGGAAGGATTTCATTCTGGACCCGGAAGAAACGGAATCCATTTTCGGGTTCCGACGTGGGCGAGCTGTCCACGGCTACCGCCGCATCGGCGAGAAGGGATCTGATGGCCGATATCCCCTGTCCAGGCGACGCAGGAAGTCGATTCTTCCGAGGCGGTATATATTCCGAGAATTCGTCTCCCCGCACCTTCAGGGAATTCTCGGCCCTTTCATAGTATGGTTCCAGCTCGTCATACGTGATGGGCCAGGGGTTCCCTTCGGGCGTATAAGGATTCGGCTCAAAATCCGATACCTGGAACCTGGTGCAGCGTCCCGTCCAGAAATTGGACGTTCCACCGAGCATTCGGGCCCGGGTGTTCGTCAACGGGTATTCCGTATTGCCCGAGAATTCGTACCGGGCAAGATGCCGCAGGCGGCGGTCGGTGAACCAGCGGAACAGGTTGGAGCCCGACTCCAGGATCAACGTGCGAATCCCCCGCTCCACAAGGGACCTGCCCAGGATCGTCCCCGCCGGGCCGGACCCGATGATAACGACGTCATAAGGCTCGGAAGCGTCCAGGGAAGTTGTCAAATGACGGAGTTGACGAGACGTCATGGCCTCAACATCCCTTGCGGGCGGAGAGCGCCAAGCGGTCCCACATTCTGCCCGCGGCGGTTTTCCTTCTCAGCCAGTTCGGAACGCGGTGAAGAGGCGTGAGCTTCATCCGAAAGGAAAACAAGGTATCCACGGAGTGAATTTCCCTGCGCTGGAGATTGAAGCGGTTCGGTTTCCCCTTGAGAACCCCGCAAGCACCCAGATATCCGGCTTCTTCCGCCATCTCCTGGATCTCGGTACTTGAATCTCCGAAGGGGTAAGCGAGGAACTCGACCTTCCGATCCAGTCTTCTCTCCATCTCCTCCATTGACCGGTTCATTTCGTTCCGGACTTCCGAGGGAGGTAATTCCGTCAAACGGCGATGCGTGCAGGTGTGGCTCCCGAAGGAAATCCCCTCCTGCCGAAGCGCCAGGACCTGTTCCCATGACAAGAGAGGGGTCTCGCACGCATCTTCCCACCCGCGTCTTTTCCCGACCTGATCCGTCACCAGGAAAACGGTTGCCGTGAATCGAAAGCGGCGGAGAATCGGATAGGCCTTTACCATAAAGTCCTCGTTCCCGTCGTCGAAGGTCAGCACGAAAGTCCGATCAACGGGCGTACTCCCCATTGACGGTGGGCGGACCGCTTCCGCAAGCGATAGGCACCGATAGCGGTGATCGTGCAGGTACCGCATCTGTCGTTCGAACATGCCCGAGGAGACGACCGTTTTGTATCGGTCGTTCGGCGGAATGGCATCCGAGATTCCGTGATAAAGGAGGATGGGGGGGG
>JBLNFH010000296.1:0-4308 GCA_050263475.1 Deltaproteobacteria bacterium | reverse complement strand
AAGAAGTTGCGCAGCGTGAGGCGCGGCTCCGGGATGACCATCTCCTCGGGCTTCCTGCGCCCCACGGCCAGGTAGCTTCCCACCGCGAGGAGCGCCGCCACGAAGACCGTCGCGTATACGTAGTAGTAGTCCTTCCCGCCGGGCAGGCGCATGAAGAAGGAAAAACCGTGCTCCTCGGCGGCCAACGCCGTTGCGGGCGCGAAAAGAAGCGCCGCCCCCGCCAGCCATCTGCGCATCGGGAATCCCCTCCTTACTTGGTCTTCATGGATGCGGCCCGCGTCAGCCCCTCCAGGAGAACCCCCAGGAAAAGGCAGGACAGGCCGAGCAGAAACCCCAGCACGTCGAACCAGGCGGAGCGGACGACGAGATAGACGACCGCCACCAGCCCGAGGAACTTGAGGACGTACTGGACGATGAACCCCTTCCGGACCGATCCCCCGCCCGCGAACGCCTTCTCCAGGATCTTCCGGATCAGGAAGAAGTTCCCGTATGCGATGGCGGCGCCGACCGCCGCGCCGGGAAGCATCCGGAAGCGGCCGGCCACGGCGATCCCGCCGAGGACCACGCCCGCCGAGAGCAGGATCTTGTGCTCCGCGGACCGAAGGGATGGGGCGCCCGGCTCTTCCCTGGCCCCCTCACTTGCCACCGGGCTTCCTCTTTTCCTCTTCGCTCTTTTTCAGGTCCTTTTCCGACTGCACGGCCGCCCGGTAGAGGCTTCGCACGCCGGCCGCGAACCCCAGCGCGATCCAGACGACCGTCAACCAGGGGCTGGTCCCGAGCCACTTGTCCAGGTAGTACCCGATCGCCAGGCCGATGACGACCGAAATGGCCATTTCCAGTCCCAGGGCGCTGTAGCGGCCCAGTTCCCGGAAGAGCTCTTTGCGGTCCTGTTTATCGGCCATGACGATAAAAACCTAAGTTTCCTATCACAGATGCGAAGAGGCCGTCAACCGGAAACCTCGCGGAGGGCCTCCCTGGACGCGGCGATCGTCCGGTCCAGGTCCCTGCGGGTATGCGCCAGCGACAGGAAACCGGCCTCGAACTGCGACGGGGCGATGTAGATCCCCCGGGCGAGGAGCCCGTGGAAGTACCTCGCGTAGGTGCCCGTGTCGCTTCGCTTCGCCGTGGCGTAGTCGATGACGGGGCCCTTCTGGAAGAAGGTGGTCCACATCGAGCCGACCCGGTTGGTCCAGGTAGGCACGCCGGATTTCTCGAAGACCCCGTGGAGCCCCTCGGCCAGGTAGTCGGCCTTCTCCCCGAGCTTTTTGTACGTCCCCTTGCGGGCCAGCTCGGTCAGGCAGGCGATGCCGGCTGCCACGGCGAGCGGGTTCCCCGACAGGGTGCCCGCCTGGTAGACGGGGCCGACCGGGGAGAGGGCGTCCATGACCTCCCTCTTTCCGCCGAACGCGCCGACCGGGAGCCCCCCCCCGATGATCTTGCCCAGCACCGTGAGGTCGGGATCGATGCCGAAGAGCTCCTGCGCCCCGCCGAAGGCGACCCGGAATCCGGAGATCACCTCGTCGAAGATGAGGAGCGCCTTCTCCTGCCGGGTCAGCTTCCGAAGCTCCTTGAGGAAACCGGGGGCCGGCAGTACGACCCCCATGTTCCCGGGAACCGGTTCGACGATGACCGCGGCGATCCGACCCGGGTTTTTCTGGAACAGCTGCCGTACCGAACCGGCGTCGTTGAAGGTCGCGGTCAGCGTGTGCCGGGCCAGATCCCTCGGCACGCCCGGGGAATCGGGCTGGCCGAAGGTGAGCGCGCCGGAGCCGGCTTTGACCAGCATGGAGTCGGCGTGCCCGTGGTAGCACCCCTCGAATTTCACGATCACGTCCCGGCCGGTGAACCCCCTTGCCAGCCGGACCACGCTCATCGCCGCCTCGGTTCCCGAGGAGACCAGGCGCACCTTCTCCATGGAAGGGAAGGCGTGCCGGATCAGGGTCGCGAGCCGGACTTCGCCTTCCGTGGGGGCGCCGTAGCTGGTTCCCCTGCCGGCCGCGCCGCGGATGGCCGAAACCACCTTCGGATGCGCGTGCCCGAGGATCATCGGCCCCCAGGAGGATACGTAATCGATAAAGGTGTTTCCGTCGACATCCGTGACGGTCGCGCCTTTCGCCTTTGCGATGAACAGGGGAGTCCCCCCCACCGAGCGGAAGGCGCGGACGGGGGAATTCACCCCGCCTGGAATCACCTTCGACGCCGCCCGGAACAGTTTTTCCGATTCTTTTGTCTTCAGCCGGCCCACCGGTCGAACCTCCTCGCGGAATGGATGCGATTGGCGAATTGTATCCGTCGGATGCCGGGGTGTCAAGGAAACCATCCGCTGGAATTTCAAAAGGTTTTCGACAATCCTCAAAACGAGATTATATATTGGCTTGACAGTTTTCAAGGGCCGGGTGTACAAGATACCTTCCATCGGGATCCTGTGTTTTATCTGAAAACGGTTTGAGGGGAAATGCGGGGGGGTAGCCGTGGGCGTAAAGGACAAGGAAATCATCGAAAACCGGTTCGGTCGGCTGTGGTCCGGTCCCGAAACCGTTGCGATCGGGGACCGGATCTTCACGCTTCTCGAGATCAATCGGGCGTTCGGGCTCGATGGCGGCGACGTCATCGGGATCGACCTGCAGGCGCTGCCGGATGGACGTTTTGCCTACCGGTTTTATGACGGGGACGACCGGCATATCGTCGTGTTTGTATTCGACGCGACCCTCGACATCGTCGAGGAGCACAGGGCGCACATTGCGGAGTGGCTGGGGGACGATTATCACAAAACCGGAATCGTCGCATTCATCCCCGACGACCTTCTGGAAATGTTGCGAAGGAAACTGTCCGGAATCGGGGGCGGCAAGGCATCGTGACATCCGGCGTCCCTTCGCTCCGAAACCAACAGGAGATCAGCGCTTGACGGAGGGGTCATGACGTATACCTGCAGAAAAGCTTCGGTAAGGGCCTCGGCCGCCCAATGGTCCGTGGACGTCCTTGCCGAAATCCCCGGGGTCGACCTGGTCCCTTGCTCGTTCGCGATCCTTCCCACGGGCGGGTCGTTCCTCGTTCCTTCGAGCAGGGCCGGGGAGAGGCTGATCGCCGAGGCGGCGTCGGAGCTGGGCCGGCCCTCCTCGATGCCCCAGACGGTCAAGGGGGGGTCGTGCGGGGGGGAGGAGGAGGACGGGGAATTCCCGTTTACCGGCGCGATGCTGTCGGTCACCTGGGAATTCCGGAAGGAGGAGCGGGAGGAGTTCATCCGAAAGGTGATCCGGTGGATCGGCCCGTGCGAGGGACTTTCGTGATGGAGACGTACGCGGAGCTCGTCCGGCACAGGCTGGAGGACCGGCATGCCAATATCATGGGGAACCTGGACGAACTCATCGACTGGAACCTGCGGTTCACGGTCCGGATTTTCGCGGATTGCCTGGACGAGGAGAAGCGCAGGGAGCTCCTCGGAAACTACAGTGAATACTGGACGGAATCCGAGCTGCGCGATTTCGTGAGGAATTTCCTTCCCGCCTACACGGAATACGCCATCGCCGAGCTCCTCGAAAAGAAAAAGGACGGCGAGCGGTTCGACCCCCCGTACCTTACGCAGGAAGAGTTCCAGGAGATGGCGGTCCGGGAAAAGTGGCCCAAGCTGGCCGCCGGCCTGGAGCACGTGACCCCGCTGCAGCTGCGCCGGGAGATCGCGAAGGCAGGGCTGCTCTTCCGCCCCTACATGTTGTCGGACCCCGGATTTAACGAGGGCGTGCTGGAATTTGCGCTCTACTTCGACCTCCTGGACCGGCTGGCGAAACTTTCGCCGGGGGAGCTGAAGAAGGTGGCAGGCGATATCGCCCCGATGATCGATCGGGCCGTTTCCTACAAGTCGCCGGAAGGGTGCGAGCCCGACCTGAAAAGGATCCGGGAGCGCGCCGCTCGGGCGGCGGGCATCCTTGCGGATCCGGAGACCCTTTTGGGCCCCGAGATGGAGCGATATCCGCGAGAGGCGCCACCGGGCTGGAGAGTCCGCGAGCTGCGCAGCACACTAAAAACAATGACGCTCAAGGACCTTCGCCTTTCCGCGCTGGTCCACCTGGACCTCCTGACCACCGAGGAGACCCGGGCGATCGTCACGCCCTTCTTTTCGCGATTCCCGTCGTTTTTCGAAATCCCCTCCAACGGGTTGCGGGAACTCATCCTTGCCATCGCGGAGGGGGTGAGCGACCGTGCGATCACGTTTTTCGTCGAGCGGTACCCGGTGGGCAGGATGGCAATGACGCCGGCCGTTTCCTTCCTGGTCTGGAAACTGATGCCGGAGGAAGAGAAGCTCGTGCGGCT
>JBLNFH010000295.1:0-4417 GCA_050263475.1 Deltaproteobacteria bacterium | reverse complement strand
TGCCCCCTTCCTCGTCGGCATGGCTCGGGGGATCGTCCCCGCCGGTTCCGGCGCCGGCGGATACGCCCCGGTTCCGGGGGCGGGACCCTTCCGGTTCGACGCTTTCCGGCCGGACGAGGGCGCTGCGCTTTCCCGGTTCGCCGGGTATTACGGCCGCCCCCCCTCCATCGTCAAGGTGGACGTGAAGTTCATTCCGGACAGCAATGTCCGCTTCCTGGAACTGAAAAAAGGAAGCGTGAATTTCGTGCTGAACGGGGTGGACCCCGACCTCCTCCCGGCGGCGCTGGCAAACCCGAACCTCGTCATCGACGAGACCCGGGGCGGCAACGTCTCCTACCTGGGGTTCAATCTGCGGGACCGGATCCTTTCCGACGTCCGGGTGCGGCGGGCCATCGCCCTTGCCATCGACAGGGAGTCGATCGTTCGGACGATCTGGAAAGGCCGCGCGGATCCGGCCGATTCGATCCTTCCCCCCGGCTCCTGGGCCCACGCGGAGGGGCTCCCCCCGCTGCGGCGCGATCTCGCGGAGGCGAAGCGGCTCCTGGACCGGGCGGGCTTCCCGGACCCCGACGGCGACGGGCCGAAGCCCCGCTTTACGCTGACCTACAAGACCTCGCAGAACGAGCTGCGCCGCCGGATCGCCGCGGTCCTCCAGGAGCAGCTGCGCCAGGCGGGAATCGCGATGGAGGTCCACTCCTACGAGTGGGGAACGTTCTTCTCGGACATCCGGAAAGGGAACTTCCAGCTGTACAGCCTCACCTGGGTGGGGATCGCCGATCCGGACATCTTCCATTATGCCTTCCATTCCTCGCAGGTTCCTCCGGAAGGCGCGAACCGCGGCGGGTACTCGAACCCGGAGCTCGACCGGCTCGTGGAAGCCGGGAGGCGCGAGACCTCGCGCCCCGCGCGGAAGGCCATCTACCGGAAGGTCCAGCTGCTCCTGTCCCGGGACCTGCCGGTGATCCCCCTCTGGACCGGCCGCAACCTCCTCGTCCGCGACCGGAGGCTCGGGGGATTTCGCCTCACGTCCGATGAGGACTACACTTCGGTCCGGGAGATGCGCATCGAGGGGGGACCCGGGAGCGCCGCCGGGAGGGCCGCGCGATGAGCCGGTACCTCCTGTCGCGGCTCGCCCAGCTGTTTCCCGTGGTCTTCGGGGTCGTGACGATCGTCTTCCTTCTCATCCACCTGATCCCCGGCGACCCGGTGGAGATCATGCTGGGAGAAAGCGCGGTGGCGGCGCAGCGGGAGGAACTGCGCCGGGAGCTCAAGCTGGACCGTCCGGTCGCGGAGCAGTACGTGGAATTCCTGGGAGGACTGGCCAACGGCGACCTCGGGGTTTCCTTCCGGAGCCGGGAGCCGGTGCTGCGGGAGATCCTGTCCCGGTTTCCCGCCACCCTGCTGCTCGCGGGAGCCGCCCTCTGCGTGGCGCTCCTCGTGGCCGTCCCGCTGGGGATCCTGTCGGCGATGCGGCAGCACACCCTTCTCGACCACCTGTGCGCCTTCCTGGCGATGCTGGGGCTCTCCATGCCCAATTTCTGGCTGGGGCCGCTGCTGATCCTGGTCTTCTCCATTCACCTGGGGATCTTCCCCGTGGCGGGGTACGGGACCGCGCGGCACCTCTTCCTTCCCGCGCTCACCATGGGGACCGGGATGGCCGCGATCCTCATGCGGATGCTGCGATCCTCCCTCCTCGAAGAGATCCGGCAGGAGTACGTCCGCGTGGCGGCATCGAAAGGGCTCTCCCGCAGGGGAGCCGTCCTGCGCCACGCCCTGAAAAATTCCGCCATCCCGGTCCTCACCGTGCTGGGTCTTCAATTCGGGGCGCTCCTCGGGGGCAGCATCATCACGGAGACGATCTTCTCCTGGCCGGGAATCGGAAGGCTCCTGGTCCAGGCGATCGACGCCAGGGACTATCCGCTCGTCCAGGGGTGCGTTCTCTTCATCGCCCTGTGCACCGTCGCGGTGAACCTGGCGACCGATCTCCTGTATTCCCGCCTCGACCCGAGAATCCGCCATGGCTGACGCATCGTTCCGACCCTCCGTGCGCACCCGGTTCCTGCGCCACCGGGGGGCGACGGCCGGCCTGTTCATCGTGGCGGCGGTGCTTCTTGCGGCGTTTTTCGCTCCGTGGCTTTCCCCCTTCCCGCCGAACGCGCAGGACCTGGATTCCGGGTTGTCCGGCCCCTCGGGGTCCCACTGGCTGGGGCAGGACAAGCTGGGCAGGGACCTGCTCTCCAGGCTGGTGCACGGCGCGCGCATCTCGATCGCCGTCGGTCTCGGAACGGTTTCCATCTCTTTGTTCATCGGGCTTTTCGTCGGGGCCGTGTCCGGCTACTTCGGCGGGAAGGTGGACCACCTTTTCATGCGGCTGGCGGATATCCTGCTGGCGTTTCCCGGGATCCTCCTGGCGATCGGGATCACCGCCGTGCTGGGCCCCTCCCTGCGCAACGTCCTGATCGCCCTGTCCCTCCTGGGGTGGGTGGGGGTCGCCCGTCTCGTCCGCGGGCAGGTGCTGAAGGTGAAGGAACTGGAATTCGTGCAGGCGGCCCGGGCGGCGGGCAATTCGCCCCTCCGGCTGCTCCTGGCACACATCCTGCCGAACGCTCTTTCCCCCATCCTCGTGGAGGCGACGTTCGGGATCGCCCGCGCCATCGTCGCGGAGGCGGGATTGAGCTTCCTGGGACTGGGAGTCGCCCCGCCGGCCCCGTCCTGGGGTGCGATGATCAACGAGGGGAGGCATTTCCTCTTCATCGCTCCGCATATCGCCGCCGTCCCGGGGCTGGCCATCATGGCGACCGTGATGGCGTTCAACTTCATCGGGGACGGCCTGCGGGATGCGATGGACGTAAGGGAGGAAATCCGGTAGGCGAGGGGATCCGTTCGACGCTCAGGCGGCCTCCCGGTTGATGAAATCCACGAGCATGCGAAGCCGGCCGAAGCTTTTCCGGTTGAACCGGAAGACCAGGCGCGGCAGGTCGGCAAGCTCGGGTTCGTCCGCCTCTTCCGGCAGTACGCCCCCCTGGCGGAATCTCCCGGAATCGAGGATGCCGCCGAATTCCGCCTGGACGTGCGACAGAGCCGCATCGGCGAGGGGGAGGCGCAGCCGGAAGACAAGGTCTTTCCCCACGTACCGCATGCTGTGGTATACGCGGTAGAATCCCAGGATTTCCTCGGCGGCCTCCGCGGCATTGTCCGTGACCCGGAAAAGGGCCAGGTCCTCCCGCGAGATCCATCCTCGCCCCAAGAGGTGCCGCTCGACGAACTCCTTCCACAACCGCCAGTAATCGCCTCCCGGCTCATCGACCAGCACGATCGGGAAGAGCCGGCTCTTCCCGGTCTGCAGGAGCGTCAGGACCTCGAACGATTCGTCGAGCGTCCCGAACCCGCCGGGGAACAGCGCCACCCCGTCGGCCTCCTTGACGAAAAGGAGCTTGCGGGTGAAGAAATACTTCACGTGGATCAGCTTGGCGTCCCCCGCGATCACGGAATTGTCCGGCTGCTCGAAGGGAAGCAGGATGTTGATCCCCATCGCCATCTCCTGTCCCGCCCCCACGTGGGCGGCTTCCATGATCCCCTCTCCCCCGCCGGTGATGACAAGCCAGCCGCGCCGCGCCATTTCCCCGCCGAAAGCGACCGCCTGCCGGTAGCCGGGCGAATCGGGCCGGCATCGGGCGGAACCGAAAACGGTGACCTTCCGAAGCCCGCGGAGGCCCGCAAAGATCCGGAAGGAATGCCGGAGCTCCCGCATCGCGCGGGCGAGGATCTTCAAGTCTCCGCGGTCCGCCCCGTCCTCGGACAGTCCCTCCACCGTCTCCCGGAGTTCGTCGAGCAGTTCCTCCGGCGTCACCCTGTAACCCGGAAGTTTCCCCGCTTTTGCCCTCATTCCCCTTGGATGAACGGAAACGGGAAACCGGTCCGCACCCGGGCGGCTCCGGACCGAGGAAACCCCGTTTGAATATTCCCGGCAACTTTGACATCTTATTGGACATCTGATTTATTAAATTGGAATCAACGGCAACATTCTTTTCGAGCTTTCCCTGTTGTCCCCCACCCACGGTGGCGGACGTACGGGAGGTGATGCACGCCCGCTGGCACGATCTCCAATAGAAACCGGATGCTCCTTTTTTATTGTGCAGTCGGATTCCAACCTCGATCCAAAGGAAGGGGGGCGCGATGGGCAGAATGAAACGGCACCTCATTTCAAGGCGCGATTTCCTGAAAGCGGCCGGCGTAGGGGCGGTCGCAGCAGGCGCGGGGTTCGACATTTTCATCCCGCGCAGGTCGCGGGCGGCGGGCAAAACCCTCAAGATCCTCCAGTGGAACCACTTCGTCCCCGGCTACGACCGCTGGTTCGACGCCCATGCCCGGAGCTGGGGCGAGCAGCACGACACCGATGTCACCGTGGACCACGTGG
>JBLNFH010000294.1:0-4981 GCA_050263475.1 Deltaproteobacteria bacterium | reverse complement strand
TCGCGCGCCCTATCTCGTTCAGCGTGATCAGCTCCGAAACGCGCTTCCTGGCGTCGCGGTAGAGCCGGCTGTTGCGGATCGCCCCGGCGACCTCGGTGGCCGCCACGCGCAGGAACTGGATGGTTTCCTCCGGGTACTGCGCCGGCGCGATGGTCGAGACGTTCATCACCCCGTAGAGGTACACGTCGTCCATGACGGGGATGGAGAGGATGGAGGTGAAGTCGCGAAGCTCCTGGGAGACGGGGAACGACGGGGGTTCGATGCGCACGTCCGGGAAAAAGACCGGCGTCCGCTTCTGGGCGGCCTTCCCGGCGACCCCCTCGCCCAGCCGGATCCGGAAATCGTTGAGGGTGCACTCGTCGATCTGCATGCAGGAGGAGACCCAGGGGACGAGGTCTTCGCCCCGGCTCTCCCGGCGATGGATGCAGACGCAATCCGAGCCGATCTCCTTGTAGAGGAAGTCGCAGATATACTTGAGCCGGTTCTCGATCAGGATGTTCGAGTTGGAGATCTCGACCACCTTCGAGAGGAGGGAGAACCGCTTGTCGGGGTTTCGGTTCATCGGGGCGGGGCCTGGCCTTACCGGCCTCTCTTCCGGAGCGCTTTTTCGTACAGCGCCGCGTACTCCCGCGCGGAGGGCGCCCACGAGAAATCCATCTCCATGGCCCTGCGGACGATCCCGTCCCATCGCGCGCGGTCGGCGTAGGCGGCGACCGCACGCGACACCGCGTCCGAAAGCTCTTTCGCGTCGTACCCGGTGAACACGAACCCCGTGCCGCGCCGCGGGTCCTCGTCGGCGTCGATCACCGTATCGGCGAGCCCGCCGGTGCGGCGGACGATCGGAACGGTGCCGTACTTGAGGCTGTAGATCTGGTTCAGGCCGCACGGCTCGTAGCGCGACGGCATGAGGTAGATGTCGGCGCCGGCCTCGATCTTGTGGGCGATCCGCTCGTCGTACGCCAGCCGCACGGAAATCCGGTCCGGGTATTTCGCCCCCAGCTTCGCCATCGATTCCTCGTACGCCCGCTCCCCGAATCCCAGGAGGACGACCCGCACCGGCTGCCGGGCCAGCCACTCCCCGATCTCGGAGAGCAGGTCCAGCCCTTTCTGCGCGGTGAGGCGGCCGACCATGCCGATCACCGGCTCCTCCACCGGGCCGCGCCACCCGAATTCCGCAAGGAGGTCGGCGCGGCACGCCTCCTTCCCGGAACGGTCCTCCCGGGAGAAGGGGGCCGCGATCAGGCGGTCCGTCGCGGGGTTCCACTCGTCGTCGTCGATGCCGTTGATGATCCCGTAGAGATCCTCCCTGCGCTCGTACAGGACGCCCTCCAGCCCGTGCCCGTACTCCGGGGTCTGGATCTCGCGGCTGTAGGTGGGGCTCACCGTGGACAGGATGTCGGCGAACACCAGCCCCGCCTTCATCAGGTTCAGCTTCCCGTAGAATTCCAGCCCCTGCGGCGTGAACAGCTCCCAGCCGAGCCCCGTGAGCGGCAGGTCGTGGTTCCAGAACAGGCCCTGGTACCCCAGGTTGTGGATGGTGAACACGGTGGCGGCCGAACGGATCGCCTCCTCCTGCGAATAGAGCGTTTTGGTGTAGGCGGGAATGAGCGCGGTCTGCCAGTCGTTGCAGTGCAGGATGTCGTACTTGCGGCCCGTGCGCACGAGCCACTCCATGACGGCCCTGCAGAAAAACGTGAAGCGCTCGCAGTTGTCGGCGTACTCGCCGTCCCTCGTGCCGTACAGGAACTCCCGGTCGAAATACCGGTCGTTGCGGACCAGGAACGCCCGGACGCCCCCGCCCGCGTCGGTCTCCTCGACCTCGCCCGCCTCCTCCCGGTGCCCCAGCGGAACGCGCACCGGCGTCCCGGCCGGCTGCATCGGGAACCTCGCGCGGTCGACGGACCGGTAGAGCGGCAGGACGCAGTCGGACTCGACGCCGATATGCCGCAGCGCCCTGGAGAGCGCCCCGGTCACGTCCGCCAGTCCCCCCGTCTTCGCGAACGGGACGATCTCGGAGGATGCGATCAGGACCTTCATGGACGTTGCCTGGCCTTCCTCACTCGGGCAGCTCGCGCAGGTACTTGGCCGATTCCTCCGGCGGCGTCGGGTTGATGTAGAAGCCCGATCCCCACTCGAACCCCGCCACCTTGGTCAGCTTGGGCATGATCTCGATGTGCCAGTGATAATAATCCAACGCGTGCTCCTGGAAGGCCGCGCTGTGGATGATGTAATTGAAGGGGGGGTCTTCGAGAGCCAGGTTGAGGCGGCGCAGCGTCCGCCGGAAGATGGCGGCGAGCGATTTCGCCTGGCCCCGCTCGATCATCTCGTAGGCGCACTGGTGGCGCTTCGGGATGATCCACGTCTCGAAGGGGAATCTGGGGGCGTAAGGGGCGCAGGCGAGGAACTCCCCGCTTTCCTCGACGATGCGGACCTTCTGCTCCATCTCCTGCACGACGATGTCGCAGAACAGGCACCGGTCGCGGAAACGGAAGTATTCCTTGCAGCTCGTCATTTCCTCGATCACGCGCTTGGGGACGACGGGCAGGGCGATGAGTTGGGAGTGGCTGTGGGTGAGCGACGCCCCGGCGGCGGCGCCGTGGTTCTTGAACACGATGACCGACTTGAAGCGACGGTCGTTCTTCAGGTCCAGCACCCGCTCCCGGTAGGCCCAGAGAACGTCCTCGAACCGGCTCTCGGGCAGGTCGAACAGGTCGATGTCGTGACGCTCGGTCTCGACCACGACCTCGTGGGCGCCGATCCCGTTCATCCGGTCGTATACCCCGTCGCCGGCCTTGCCCAGGTCTCCCTCGATGCGCAGCGCGGGGAACTTGTTGGGGACCACCCGGAGCGTCCACCCCTCGCCGCTCCCGGCGCCGGACGGGCGGTAGGAAAGGATTTCCGGGGGGGTCATCCGCTCGCTCCCGGGGCACAGGGGGCACATCCCCTCTTTCCGGCGGGCCGGCTCCTGGGGGAACTCGTGGGGGCGCTTGGCGCGCTCCGTGGAAATGATGACCCACCGGCCCACGATGGGGTCTTTTCGCAGTTCCGTCATAGATCCTCCGAGATGGTGCGGAAGGGGCCGGGATCCAGGATTATTTCAGCTCTTCCTCTTCGGCCACGGTCTTGCAGTCGATGCACATGGTGGTCATCGGGCGCGCGATCAGGCGCTTCTCCTCGATCTCCCCGCCGCACCCCTCGCAGACGCCGAACGTCCCGCTGTCGATCCGCTTGATCGCTTCCTTGACTTTCGCAAGGAGCTTTCGCTCCCGGTCCCTTATCCGGAGGGTGAAGTTCCGGTTCGATTCGAGGAGGGCGCGGTCCGTCGGATCGGGGAAATTTTCCTCGGGAACGGCGGTCATGTCGGAAACCGTCCTGCCGGCGCCGGCCAGCAGTTCGTCCAACTGGCGCTGCAGTTCCTCACGGCATTTTTCCAGGACCCTGCGGTCCATATCCCGCCCCCGGAGAAAGGCTATACAGCATTATAATCTATCCTCTTTCCGGTCAGTGTGCAAAGCAAGTCTAGCCGGGCTAACGCAGGGAGAACCGGATCGGCACCTCGAACCAGCCGGGCGTGGACGGGAGGGGGGCGGCGCGGGAGACCCCGTTTCGGGCGGCCTCGTCGAGGGTCCTCGCCCCGCTGCTCCTGGCCACCCGGATTTCCTTCGGAATCCCCCCCTCTCCGACGCGGATGCGGAGGAGGACCTCCCCCTCCTGCCCGCGACGGATCGCCTCTTCGGGATAGACGATGCGGGACTCGATCCGCTCCCGGAGGCGGCGGATCTCCGCCCCGTCCCGCCCTATGCCGGCCCCGGCGCCTCTTCCCCCGCCACTTGCCGTCCTGGGAGGAGCAGGAAGGGTGGCCTCCGAGGATGCCCCCTCCGCACGGCCGCCTCCCGGGAATCCCACGGACCGCGGCACGTCCTCGAACTTCGTGAAAAGCGGTCCGCCGGACGCCGCGGCCGGGGCGCCTTCCGCCCGCAGATTGCCGCCGGCAGGAGACGGCGCGGTTGGCGCTTCCCGGGAGGAGCCGCGGCCGATCGCATCCGGGGGATCGGCGCTCCGGACCGCGCGCGGGAGGATCCCGTCGCCCCGCACGGACCTTTCGGCGGGCGCGGTGGTTTCCGGTCCTTTCGCGCGGCTGGAGGCAGCGGGTCCCTCGACGAGGACGATCGTAACGGCGTCGAGGTAATGCGGGCCCGAAGCGGCGCTCCAGAAAAGAATCCCCGCCAGGAGCGCCAGGTGCCCCGCCGCCGAGGCGAGAAGCGGCATTCCGACCCCCGCCGGCGCGCTCCCCGCTTTCCGTACCGTCCCCATCGCGGCCTCCATCCCCCTAAGCGCTCCTGCCCCTCAGATCTTCAACTCGGCTCCCACGAGGAAGTTGATGCCGGGGGCCGGAAATTCGATACGCTCCTCGTATTTCCGGTTCAGCACGTTCTGGATCCTGCCGTACAGTGCGATCTCGCGGAGATCGGCGCCCGGGATCTCCCATCGGTATTTCGAATAGACATCCACCCGGGCGTAGCCGGGGCGCCGGGTGGCGGTGCCGTTCAGGGGGGCATCGATCTGGTCGCTTTCGACGAGCCAGTCCACCCGCGCCTGGAGCGTCGGTGCCGGCCACAGCAGCAGCGACGTCAACGCCTTGTGACGGGGAATACCGATGATGCGCGTCCCTCCCGCCCCGTCCCAAGTGTCCGAGAACGTGTACGAAAACGCCGCTTCCACCTGCGGTGCGATGAGGAACGAAGCCTCCGTCTCGACCCCCCTCGAAAATGCCCGGCCCCTGTTCCGAAGCTGTCCGAAGCCTTGCGGGCCGGGAACGTTGGAATCGAACTGGATCAGATCGCGGAAGGACTGGTAGAACCAGGTCCCCGAAAGCCGCACCCGCCTGGCGGCGAACGCGACGTCCGATCCCCCCTCGTAGGAGATCGCCACCTCGGGAGCTAGCGCCGGGTTCCCGATGAAGACGTCCTGCTTCTCCGAG